>JABGTH010000118.1 GCA_018647275.1 Paracoccaceae bacterium | reverse complement strand
TGGCTTTGCCGATGACCTGCAGTGCTGCGCGCACGGTATCTGATGTGGTGGCAACTGCGCCGCCGACGGTTCCGTCAGCGTGATCGTTGCGCACCAACATGGCTGCAAACACAAGCGGATCGAGGGCCTGCTTTTCGGCGATCTCCATTGAGACGCCTTTGTGCTGGCGTAACTCAAAATAGGTTTGGGCAACTTCTGCAGTCAAAGGCGATGTGGCGGGGTCTTCAATGCGGATGGCATCGCTTGGTGCGCTTCCTGCATTTGACAATTGTTTGGTGATCTGGCCGGTTGGGCCAACAAGAACGATCGTCGCAATTCCTGCTGCAACAGCAGAAACTGCGGCAGCCACGATCCGAGGATCGTGGCCTTCGCTGAGTACGATACGGGCAGGGGAGGCCGCCGCGCGTGTTTGTAAACTGTCCAAAACACTCATGACGGATTCCTAGCCTTATTGATAGAAACAGCGATCAATTAGACCACTTGCTGTTTCATGTCGTCTTTGTTGATGCCTGCAACTTCGACAGGGTTCTTCATCGCGTCACGACGGAATGGGTCACCTAGTTCTTGGTTGATCATTGCTTCGATCAATGTGGTGATACCGTTTTCCATTTGGTCTTTGATCGCTTGTGCAAGGGCCGCTGTCAGCTCGTCTTGTGTGCGGGCAACAACGCCTTTGAGACCACAAGCGTTTGCGATCCCAGCGTATGAAACGCCTTCGTCCAATTCAGTGCCAACGAAGTTGTCGTCAAACCAAAGTGTAGAGTTACGCTTTTCAGCACCCCACTGGTAGTTGCGGAAAACGATCTGTGTGATTGCAGGCCAGTCGCCGCGGCCAATCGCTGTCAATTCGTTCACAGAGATACCAAATGCGCCGTCACCAGCGAAACCAACAACTGGCACATCTGGACGGCCAATTTTCGCGCCAACGATGGACGGAAGGCCGTAACCACATGGGCCGAACAAGCCCGGTGCCAAATACTTGCGTGCTTCATTGAAGGACGGGTACGCATTACCGATCGCACAGTTGTTGCCGATGTCGGACGAGATGATCGCCTCAACTGGCAATGCTGCTTGGATTGCGCGCCAAGCCATGCGTGGTGCCATCCAATCAGGTTTTGCTGCACGTGCACGTACGTTCCAATCAGTGCCTGGATCGTCTTGTTCTTCTGTCATGGAAGTCAGCTCTTGAGCCCATGAAGATTTGGTTTGTGCAACCAAGTTTTTGCGATCTGCGCGGCCTGCGTCACCAGCATCGTCGGCGAGTTTGGAGGAAATTGCAGTTGCAACTTTCGCCGCATCACCAACGATACCAACGGTTACTTTCTTCGTCAGGCCAATACGGTCTGGGTTCAGGTCAACCTGAATAATCTTTGCGTCGGTTGGCCAGTAATCAATGCCGTAGCCCGGTAGAGTTGAGAAGGGGTTTAGACGTGTCCCCAAGCAAAGAACAACGTCTGCTTTGGAAATCAATTCCATGCCAGCTTTTGAACCGTTGTAGCCCAATGGGCCTGCGTAAAGCGGGTGGTTGCCCGGGAAGGCATCGTTGTGCTGGTAGCCTACGCAAACGGGTGCGTCGAGTGCTTCAGCCAAAACGCGAGAGGCTTCGATACCGCCTTTGGACAAGATCGCGCCAGCACCGTTCAAGATCACTGGGAACTTAGCAGTTGAAAGAAGATCCGCTGCGTCTTGAACCGCTACGTCGCCGCCTTGTGGCAATTCGAAATCAACGATGACAGGAAGATCGATATCGATCACTTGTGTCCAGAAGTCGCGTGGTACGTTGATCTGTGCCGGCGCAGATGCGCGTTTCGCTTGCATGATAACGCGGTTCAGCGTTTCTGCGATGCGGGTTGGGTCACGTACTTCTTCTTGGTAGGCAACACAGTCAGCGAACAGGTTCATCTGTTCCATCTCTTGGAAGCCGCCTTGACCGATTGTTTTGTTAGCGGCCTGTGGTGTTACCAAAAGTACAGGAGTGTGGTTCCAATAAGCTGTTTTGACAGCAGTTACGAAGTTGGTAATGCCTGGGCCGTTTTGAGCGATCATCATTGACATTTTGCCGGTGGCGCGGGTGAAGCCGTCAGCCATCATGCCGCCCGATGTTTCGTGGGCACAGTCCCAGAAAGTGATGCCCGCGTCAGGGAAGATGTCAGAGATTGGCATCATGGCAGAGCCGATGATCCCGAATGCGTTGTCGATGCCGTGCATCTGTAGCGTTTTTACAAAAGCTTCTTCTGTAGTCATTTTCATGGGGGAGACTCCAAGTGCGGTGAGTTTATTGATGATTCAATCTTTGAGCAGAGGATAGGGTTTTGCTTACGACTCAGATAGGGCCAAATCGCCTTTCGGCGTAGGTCCAGATACTTCGGCTGCGCGAATGGCTTGGGCAACCAGTTCGATCCCCTTGACGATCCGATTTGAGGGGATCGATGAGTACGCGAGGCGATAGAAGTGTTTGGGGCGTTGTTCGCCGCCAAAGAACGACTCGCCTGGATCGATCAAAACCCCTTGGGATTGCAGAGTTTTCGCAAGTTCTGAGGTGTCTACATTCTCTGGTGCGCGCATCCAGTAGGACGATCCACCATAGGCCCCTTGGCCCGCGATCTGTAGGCCATTGTCCTCGATCGCTTGCTGCATCACTTCACGCCGTTCGTGGAACGCTGTGCCCAT
>JABGTH010000038.1 GCA_018647275.1 Paracoccaceae bacterium | reverse complement strand
CATCGCGCAACTGCGTCTCCGTCGAGTGGCCCAGAACCTTTCGGGTGTGGTGGTGAAAGGTCTATTTAGACACAGTGACAGCAAATTGAACAGCCATGACCGATACAATCTCTAGGGCATTGTTTTCACGTAGGTAAATTAACGCGTCGATGTTCTGATATGCTGTCCGTGTTATGGTGATTTCCTAAATTGTATTGACACAATTTAATGGTATTTTCATGAGTGTCGATACATATAGTGATACAAAGAATCTCTGGAAATATTGTAATGGTTACAATTTGGCAGCCAACCCTCACGGATGGGGCAGGGCCTAAGTACAAAGCAGTTGCGCAGACCATCCGCGATGGAGTGGCGCGCGGCGAATTGGCGGAGGGGGCTAAACTGCCACCTGTCCGTGATTTGGCGTGGAAGTTGGGTATAACGCCGGGAACCGTTGCCCGTGCTTATACTATCCTGACTGATGAGGGGATGTTGACAGCCGAAGTTGGTCGCGGAACATTTGTGGCGTCCAAACGCAGCTTTGCACCGCTACATATGCCGATTGAGGTCGATTCAGCGATCCACGATAAAAAGCAGCAAACCTATCAGGTGAACCTGTTTTCTCCACACTTGCCAAACGTGGGGCAGGCCAGCTTGATCCGTCAATTGCTGTCAGACATTGCCCACGATCCACCGTCAGGCATGATGCATTACCCTAGTCGTCAAAATTCACTGTCTGCGCGCCAAGCGGCTGTAAGCTGGTTAAAGAACGCACCGCTGGGTGGGTTTCGTGAAGGGGATCTTACCTTAACCAACGGTGGGCAAAACGCGATTTTAATTGTGATGCAGGCGGTCCTAAAGGGGCGCCGCCCGACTGTATTTGTTGAAGAGCTCGCATACCCCGGCTTCCGCCGTGCCGCTGAATTGCTACGCGTAAATGTTGTGCCAATTGCAATGGATAAGGAGGGGATCATTCCCGAAGCGCTGGCTGCCGCATGTGATGCTTACGAGGCGCAAATTCTGTGCACGTCGCCTGAAGTTCATAATCCCACCTGTGGCTTCACACCTGAAAGCCGTCGAGAAGAGATTGTTGAGATCGCGCGCAAACACGATCTGCAAATATTGGAAGATGATTGTTATCGCATGGGCGCTGCCGAGGCACCTACTTATCGAATGCTTGCGCCTGAGCGTGGTTGGTATGTGTCTTCGATTTCAAAAACGGTCACACCCTCCTTACGCATTGGTATCGCTGTCGCTCCTGAAGGTAAGGGCCCAAAACTGCGCCGAGCTGCAGAGCATTCATTCTTTGGGCTGGCGACACCTATCACTGATCTTTGTGCCCGTCTTCTTGTTCATCCACAGCTGGATTCACTGACGACAAAGGCGCGGATGGGGACCAATGCATTTGTTGAAATCGCTGTAAATATCCTTGGCGGCTATGACCTGCATTGGCGTAAGGATGTACCGTTCCTTTGGCTGAAGTTGCCGGAGGGTTGGCGCGCAGGTGCGTTTTGTCAGGCTGCTGAAGCAGTTGGTGTGCAAATTCGCCCAGCTGAAGAATTTGCCTGTCGCGATGCACGTGTCCCCCATGCGGTGCGATTTGCTATCAATGCTGGGGTGAGTTTAGAGAGCTTTGAGGCAGCTCTTGGCCGTCTTCGTGATCTTCTGGACAATCCGCAAGAACAGATTGGGGTCTGATCGTTACAGTAGACCACCAGCGCCCCAAGCGAGCCCAATAATAATCGCAATAGCTGAAAGCAGCCCAGAGTAGGAAGTGATCTTAGGAATGGAAAACGGGCGCTCCCCATAGGTGTGTCCGTCGATGCTTGACACAACAACCTTCATTGGCTTGCCTTTAAATTCATAGTGCAAAATCCATATGGGCAAGAGGATACGGCGATAATGAATGCCTGATGTGTGAGTGTGGTACCCAAGGTTATTCACGCCTGATTTGTTGATATGTTGTTTGACCCGGTTGCGGATCAACAAACGCTTGTCAGCCTCATTCGGGTCCAACCCGTCGCCGACCCTTTGGTGGTGGCGCTCTGCTGCAAATCGCGCCAGATAACCTTCGCGGTATGGGCGCAGGGCGCATGGTTCAAAGTCGTGCAAAATCCCATCGCGGATAAATGGGGGCATGTCGGGTGATGGGGGCATTAAGAGGTCATCAAAACTGATCCTCATTTTGCCCTTGGTCGTCTTTGTCCGACGGTTGCTGCTGCTGCCAACGGTGTATTGGGCCCAATACTCGACGGCTTCTTCGCTATCAAAGGTCCAGAACGGCGCATACAGTCCTGCAACCCGTGCCTTTGTGACGATGTCCTCTAAATCATTGGGGGCGGCAATGCGTCGTTTCGACCAATCTTGGGTCTGGTGTTGGGCATACATCGCGTCGATCTCAAACGGGGGGCAAAGCCATCGTTTCATAACCGGAGTCTTGCGTACCTAAAACTACGGGTCCATGGCAATAAGGGTAGCTTTCAGACAGAGCAGGGCCGGTGAATAAAACATCCCTACCACATGTGTTACAGTGATGCGCACGGCTTTAGACAGTTCCAATT
>JABGTH010000197.1 GCA_018647275.1 Paracoccaceae bacterium | reverse complement strand
AGGTAAGATGACATGTGCCAAATTACTCACGCCATGCTAACCTAACCGTTAAAACGCATACCCCTCACTCAAACACTTGTCCCCAACCACGCCCTTTCGTCTCAGACCCCTCCGCCTGTTCCGCCGCTAAAATCGCCTTTTGTCGATCCTTCAGCATGATCGCCTCTGCCTCCAACAGGTGCCCTGCCTTCATATCTAGATAGGTTGCCAAGATCCGATTGATCCGCGCCTGATATCCCTGTCCCATTGCCTTGAACGCTTTGGCCACGGGCGCGTCCAGATACAGCGTCACCTTCTGCTTGGGCGCATGACAATCTATGTCCGCTTCGATCATGTGCCACGCGTCTGGCACCTCGGCGCGGATCTCGTACATCGGGACGCGGTCTTCGCTGGCCAACCACAGGTTATAGACAAGACGCCGCCGCGCCAATTTCTCTAATTTGCTGATTTGCGCCACCACGTCACCCTGTTTTTAGCTTGCCCTCACAGCCTGTCAAAAACCCGTTAACGCGCCCAAAATGGATCGTGCGCCGCGCACCGACGTTATACCGACACGATACAGACGCTGTACCGATGTGCCGTTTCACCCTTCAAAATATGATCCGGCACAATTGTCGCAGTCCGAAGATACCCCTTGCCCGAATCTCCAACCTCTGCCATATGGCAGCTGCTTACGTTATCTTTTTCGACCACTGTCTCGTTTACACGGCTTCAGTCTTTCGATCACAGACCGACCACGCCGAGCCATCGCACTTACGCGGATGGCAGTAAATTGGAGACTACGGATATGGCTAATGGCACCGTAAAATGGTTCAACACAACTAAAGGCTTCGGCTTTATCGCACCTGAAGGCGGAGCTAAAGATGTGTTTGTACACATCTCTGCAGTTGAGCGCGCAGGCCTAACAGGCTTGGCTGACAACCAGCAAGTAACATTCGACATCGAAGCTGGCCGTGACGGCCGCGAATCTGCGACTAACATCGCACTCGCATAAGCTTCTTTGCTTGACGATTAGAAGGGCCGGATACTGCAAAGTGTCCGGTCTTTTTTTATGCCTGATCGAAACTTTGCTCATTTTTACCCATGGAACAACAAGCAGCTAGAACACTGTTATTGTTCGATTTAATCAACTCCAAGAATATCCAGTTCAGCAGATTTTCGCTGTTAAATGGTCCTGTCTTGAAATTGTTACCCACAGGCCCCATATTGCAAGTGCGACGTTACACCTATCGACCCTACTGCTCCTTTCGGCTCAGTCTTTCGATGTGATTATGACCTAGCCGACCTGCCGCATACTGTGGGCAGTAATATACAGGAGTACAGACGATGGCTAATGGCACCGTCAAATGGTTCAACTCAACTAAAGGCTTCGGCTTTATCGCACCAGATGGTGGCGGAAATGACGTATTCGTACACATCTCTGCAGTTGAACGTGCTGGCCTTACAGGCTTGGCAGACAACCAAAAAGTAACGTTCGATATCGAACCTGGCCGTGATGGCCGCGAAAGCGCTGCGAACCTCGCACTGGCTTAAGCAACTGGTTCTATAGCCGGATTATAATACTAGAACGGACGCCAGCGCGTCCGTTTTTCTGTTTCTGTCAACCAGAAACGCGTTCCAGCAGTTCAACCAATTTCGGCCCAACCCCCTGCACAATCAACGCAACCCCATCCGCATTGGGATGAATGGCATCCCCTTGCATATAAGGTCCCAGGGCCACGGGATCGTTTATTGCATCCCCCAACCCCACAAAGAAACTGTCCAAGAAAACCGCGTTAAATTCTTCAGCCAGTTCTGGATACATGCCGTCAAATTCGGCCTTATAATCAGGCCCAAAATTCCCCGGCGCTTTCATCCCAATCAACAGAACAGTCACATCCGCAGCCCGCGCTTCGTTCAAGATACCGTGTAGGTTTGCACGGCTCACAGCCGGATCAATGCCACGCAAAACATCATTGCCCCCAAGCGTCACAATCATCGCATCGACGTCAGGCGTTAATGTCCATGCGACGCGCGACAGACCACCCGCAGTCGTATCACCCGATACACCTGCATTGCTCAAAGCAACCTCAAGCCCCTGTGCGTCTGCCCATGCTTGGAGCTGTGGGACGAACCCATCCTTAACCTGCAGCCCATATCCTTGGGTCAAACTGTCACCAAAAGCCACCACTTGGATCGGGTCTGCAATAGCGGGAAAAGCGAAGAAAATTGTGGCAATACTGCTGATTGACTTGCGCATTGTGATCCAAGCTCCATATCGGTTGTTACATCCTATCAAGGTATCAAAGCATGACAACACCAGCCCTCTCGCTAAAAAACGCAATGTTATCTTTGAACGGCAATGCGGGGCGTGTTGATATTTTGCATGGCATCTCTTTGGACATTGAAGAGGGGCACACCGTCGGGCTGGTTGGCACATCGGGTTCAGGAAAGTCATCTTTGCTGATGTTGATGGGTGGACTTGAACAAGCAAGCGGCGGAACTATCCACGCCCTCGGCCAAGACCTGACTGCCATGAACGAAGATGCACTCGCGCTGTTCAGGCGCGATAACATGGGCGTGGTGTTTCAATCCTTCCATTTGATCCCAACCATGACTGCGGTTGAAAACGTCGCGACCCCACTAGAACTGGCGGGGGTCAAAGATGCCTTTGAACGGGCGCGTTCTGAGCTATCAGATGTTGGACTAAGCCACCGCGCAGATCATTATCCATCACAAATGTCAGGCGGCGAACAACAGCGTGTGGCCTTGGCACGCGCCTCTGTCGCAAGGCCAAAAATCCTGCTGGCAGATGAACCAACGGGCAACTTGGACGGTACCAACGGCAACGCCATCATGGACCTGTTGTTTGGCCTGCGCGACAAACACGGTGCCACCTTGGTCCTTGTCACACACTCCGATGTCTTAGCTGCGCGTTGTGATCAAATCATCCGCCTCGAAGACGGGTTGATCGCCCAAGAAAGCATCGCCAAATGAGCATTGCTATTGCCGCCCGCTTTGCCTTCCGTGAACTTCGTGGGGGGCTAAAGGGCTTCACAATCTTCCTGTCCTGCCTTGCCCTAGGGGTGGCTGCCATCGCAGCTGTTGGTTCCGTACGCACCGCAATTGAAACGGGTCTGTCGGTTGAGGGGGCCGCCCTTTTGGGGGGCGATGCAGAACTCGATTTCACCTACCGCTTTGCCAATGCACAGGAAAAGGATTGGATGCAATCGCGCGCCAATGCAGTTTCTGAAATCGCCGAGTTCCGTTCGATGGCCGTGGTCGACAATGGCGACCAGACTGAACGTGGACTGACCCAAGTCAAAGCCGTCGATGATGCATATCCGCTCATTGGCACGATGGAACTGAACCCTGCGATGGACTTGGGTGCAGCCTTAGTTGCGCAAAACGGCTTACCCGGTGCGGTGATGGAACGTGCGCTGATCGATCGTTTGGGACTGTCCATTGGCAAGACCTTTGCCCTTGGAACCCAACAGTTCTACCTATCCGCAGAGATCATGCGCGAGCCTGATGGTGCCGCTGGTGGTTTTGGCTTGGGGCCACGCACACTTGTGCGAACGGCTGATTTGGTGAACTCGTCCCTGCTGGCCTCTGGGACGTTGTTCAATACAAAGTACCGCCTCGACCTCCCACCAAATCCTGACCTTGAGGCGCTTGAGGCAAATGCACGCGCCGAATTTCAAAACAGCGGGATGCGTTGGACCGACGCGCGAAATGGTGCGCCCGGCGTCACGGAATTTGTCAACCGCCTAGGTGCGTTTTTGGTCCTTGTTGGGTTGTCAGGATTGGCCGTTGGTGGTGTGGGCGTTGCCGCAGCCGTGCGCGCCTACCTTGCCGAAAAAACCAATGTCATCGCCACATTGCGCACCCTTGGTGCAGAGCGCAGCACCATCTTCCAAACCTACTTTATCCAAATCGGGGTTCTATCCCTAATCGGCATCTCAATCGGTCTGCTGCTTGGTGCACTTGCGCCTTTATTGCTGGCTCCCTTGATCGAAGCACGCCTGCCGATCCCCGCCAATTTCGGGATCTATCCAGCGCCACTGTTTGAGGCTGCGATCTACGGTCTATTGACCGCATTTATCTTCACTCTTTGGCCTTTGGCCCGTGCAGAAGACGTGCGTGCTGCGACCCTGTTTCGCGACGCACTTGGCAGCAGTAAACTGTTCCCTGCCCCACGTTACCTTTTGGCCATCGTCATTGCGCTATGTGCTTTGATCGGATTAGCCGCCACCTTCTCTGGAACATGGCGACTTACATTGGTGACATCGGGTGGCATCATGGTTGCCCTGCTGATGCTTGTGGTCTCTGCTGCAATCATCCAGTGGCTCGCCAAACGTGGTGGCAAAATCACCAAAGGACGTCCGGCATGGCGTTGGGCGTTGACCTCTATTTCAGGGACCCAAGAAGGGGCGGCATCTGTTATCCTGTCTTTGGGTCTGGGCCTATCCGTCTTGGCCAGCGTCGGTCAAATCGACGGCAACCTGCGCAATGCTATCACTGGCAACCTCCCTGACATCGCGCCATCCTATTTCTTCGTCGACATCCAACGCGACCAGATGGAGGGTTACACCAAGCGCCTTGAAAACGACCCAGCGGTTCGGCGGATCGACAGCGCACCAATGCTGCGCGGGGTCATTACCCTGATCAACGGAAAACCCGCCCGTGAGGTCGCGGGGGATCATTGGGTGTTAGAGGGGGATCGCGGCGTCACCTATGCGGACCGACCCAGCAAACGCACCCGCATCACAGCTGGCGAATGGTGGCCTGAGGGTTATTCCGGCCCACCGCTGATCAGTTTTGCAGCCGAAGAGGCCGAGGAAATGAACCTATCCTTAGGCGATACCGTCACGATGAACATCTTGGGTCGTGATATTACCGGCACCATCAGTTCCTTTCGCGAAGTTGATTTTTCATCCGCTGGCATCGGTTTCATTCTCTCGATGAACCCCAGTGCATTGCGGGGTGCCCCGCATACTTTCATCTCAACCGTCTACGCAGAGCCAGAAGCGGAAACCGCCATCCTGCGTGACCTTGCCAAAGCCTATCCCAATATAACCGCAATCCGCGTGCGCGACGCGATTGAGCGGGTCGCAGATGTCTTGTCAGGCCTAGCAGCCGCCACATCTTATGGCGCATCCGCAACTTTGCTCACAGGTTTCCTTGTTCTGATCGGCGCAGCAGCCGCAGGCACCAATGCACGGACCTATGAAGCAGCTGTTCTCAAAACACTTGGGGCCACACGCGGACGCATTTTGCTTAGCTTCGCACTCCGCTCTGCCCTGCTGGGGTTGGCCTCTGGCCTTGTTGCTTTGGCGGCAGGTATTGCAGGTGGATGGGCCGTCAGCACCTTTGTCATGAACATCGAATACACCGTGATTTGGCCATCGGCATTGGCGATCATCGCGGGGGGTGTTATTGCAACGCTTGTCGCTGGTCTTTTGTTCGCATGGGGCCCATTGGCGGTGCGCCCAGCCCAAGTGCTTCGGGCCCGAGAATAAGGACAAAACCATGAGCGATCCACACTTCTTTGGCTATGGCAGCCTCGTCAACACGGCGACCCATATTTACCCCAACGCGCAAAAGGCGACTCTATCGGGATGGCGCCGTGCATGGGTTCGCAATGGCGACTATGGCACCATCCTTTTGTCGGCTGTTCCGGCTGATCCTTCCGAACAAATTCAAGGTCTGATCGCCGCGGTTCCCAATGCCGATTGGGCCGCTTTGGATGAACGCGAAACTGGATATCGCCGCATTCCTTCTGCGGGCAAAGTTAGCCATGGTGGTGATCCATCAACCGATATCGCCCACTATGCAGTGGCCCCGGAAGACATGCTGATGGAGGGTGATCAGGTTATCCTGCTTAGCTATCTTGATGTGGTTATTCAGGGGTATCTGCAACAATTTGGTCAGGACGGCGTTGATGCATTTTTCGCCACCACCGATGGATGGGATATGCCAATCCTAAACGATCGCGCCGCGCCGCGGTATCCGCGCAGCCAAATCCTAAGCGCCTCAGAAACCGCGCTGGTGGATGGACATCTGGACCGCATCGCGGCCCAGATAATCAGTTCTTAAGCGCGGGCTTTTACAACCTGCAAAAGTGTCATCGTCGCGGACATATCTGGCCCATGACTTTGGCCTGTCAGCGCTTTGCGCAGCGGCATGAACAAGCCCTTGCCTTTGCGGCCAGTCGCTTCTTTTACGGCACCCGTCCATGTTTTCCACGTGGTGTCGTCGAACGGACCTTCAGGCAAAATAGCCATCGCTTGGGCCACAAATTCTGCGTCTTCATCGTCGATCACTGGGTCGGCACCTTCGCTGAACAATGTCCACCACGCAGCCAAATCTTTTAGCGTTGTGATGTTGTCACGCGTGACCGTCCAAAATGTTTCGGCCAGATCAGCAGGAACGCCAAGATCAGCAATCTGATCGGCAACGTCAGCCAATGGTTTTGCCTGCAACACATTTGCTGTCAGCGGGAACAGGTCAGTGACATCAAATTTCGTCGGCGCTGTACCAAAGCTACCCACGTCAAAGCCTTCAATCAGTTCGGACATTTCGCTGCGCAGCTCCATTGGATCAGACGACCCAAGACGCGCCATTAATGACAGCAGTGCCATCGGCTGAACGCCCTGCTCACGCAGATCACGCAGGGCCAAAGTGCCCAGACGTTTCGACAGCGCCTCGCCCTGTGGACCGGTCAGCAACGAGTGGTGTGCGAAGGACGGTGGGGTCATGCCCAGCGCCTTCATGATTTGAATTTGGGTGGCCGTGTTGGTCACGTGGTCAGACCCACGCACAACATTGGTCACGCCCATGTCCGTGTCATCGACAACAGATGCAATTGTATACAGAACCTGACCATCGCCGCGGATCAAAACCGGATCACTGACAGAGGCCGCATCGATAGAGATGTCGCCAAGAATGCCGTCTTTCCAATTGATACGTTCCTGATCCAGCTTGAAACGCCAGACGCCATCACCGCGCTCAGCGCGAAGTGCATCGCGTTCTTCAGCACTTAGGTTCAACGCCGCGCGGTCATAGACCGGTGGTTTGCCCATGTTCAGCTGTTTCTTGCGCTTCAGATCCAACTCGGTCGGTGTCTCAAACGCTTCATAAAATCGGTCAATGCTGCGCAGCTTGTCGGCGGCATCGGCGTAACGGTCCAGGCGCTCGGCCTGACGCTCAACCTTGTCCCAGTGCAGGCCCAGCCATTCGAGGTCCTGCTTGATCCCATCAACGTATTTCTGTTCCGAGCGCACCGGATCAGTATCGTCGATGCGCAGAATGAAAGTGCCACCAGCCTTGCGGGCAATCAGGTAATTCATCAGCGCAGTGCGCAGGTTACCAACGTGGATATAGCCGGTCGGCGATGGGGCGAAACGTGTGATGGTCATTTGCGTGATCTCCTATGCGGGGTTAGGTGTCATAGGGGGGGCGATTTGTCCAGTTCGTTGCGTGTGGGTGTTGGGGGAGAGTTCATACGCAACACTTGGACAGCCTAAGCTCAAGGAACGTCGGCTATCGAGAAAGGGCATCTGAACGACTGCAATTCTGCCCGTTCAACAAACGGCCGTTTTTGGGAGGCCACGCTATGCAGCGAAAGTCGACGTTACTGCCCAGAGTGTCGGTCGCAATCAGGTCAACATCTACCCAGCACATCAGCCTCAATAGGATAGGCATCTCGGTCAAAGTAATATTGAACTGCAAAAAGCTCTGCTGTGCTATTGCCTACAAACCCAATGTTTTTGAGGTATTCTTTCACTCTAAGAATATCGTGAATTGATAGGGAATTCTTCCAGACCTTCCTGCTCAGCGATTAGCGGAGTAAAGTCATCTTTTCCTAGTTCAGTTAATTCTGTATCAATTACAAAACACCTGGACTTAGAATTCATATTCTGAGGGTCTGAATTGAATGCCCAACTTTTCTACAAGTGCTGATTCAGCTGTGAAAGAAACTCTCCAAGGGTGGTCACTATGTATGTCATTT
>JABGTH010000039.1 GCA_018647275.1 Paracoccaceae bacterium | reverse complement strand
GCCCTAACGGTTGCGGTGGGGCCTTGGGCATTCTATTTCCTAAGTAATGTTCCGTTATGCAAAGGTCATTTGCTCATGTCGCTTAATCACATCCGTCCTTGGCGCAATATTTACCGTCGTAAAAGTCGTCAGATCATGGTTGGAAACGTGCCAGTTGGTGGCGATGCACCAATCACTGTACAGACGATGACCAACACGCTGACCACTGATCCTTCTGCTACGATCAAACAGATCATTGTAGCGGCAGAGGCTGGTGCTGATATTGTACGCGTTTCAGTGCCTGACCCTGAAAGCGCTGCGGCGATGAAGGAAATTTGTCGCGAAAGCCCTGTGCCGATCGTGGCCGATATTCACTTCCACTACAAACGAGGGATTGAGGCCGCTGAGGCGGGGGCTGCATGCCTTCGGATTAACCCAGGCAACATTGGCGACGAAAAGCGGATCAAAGAAGTCATTAAGGCCGCTAAAGACAATAACTGTTCCATCCGTATTGGTGTGAACGCTGGTAGCCTTGAGAAAGAGCTGTTGGAAAAATATGGAGAGCCATGTCCTGATGCGATGGTCGAAAGTGGTTTGAACCACATCAAAATCCTGCAAGACAATGATTTCCATGAATTCAAGATCAGCTGCAAAGCTTCTGACGTCTTTATGGCGGCTGCGGCTTACCAACAGTTGGCTGAGGCCACAGACGCACCTATCCACCTTGGGATCACTGAGGCAGGGGGGCTGACTTCTGGAACAATCAAGTCGGCCATTGGCATGGGCAACCTGCTTTGGATGGGAATCGGGGATACGATCCGTGTATCGCTTTCTGCTGATCCGGTTGAAGAGGTAAAAGTCGGTTACGAAATTCTTAAATCACTGGGTCTGCGTCATCGCGGTGTGAACATCATCAGTTGCCCATCATGCGCCCGTCAGGGGTTTGACGTGATCAAAACGGTTGAGATTTTGGAAGATCGTTTGGCCCATATTAAAACACCAATGAGCCTCAGCATTATTGGCTGTGTTGTGAATGGACCAGGTGAGGCGTTAATGACAGATGTTGGGTTCACAGGCGGTGGTGCTGGTTCTGGCATGGTTTATCTGGCGGGTGAACAAAGCCACAAACAGGACAATGCTTCGATGGTGGAACATATCGTTGAGCAGGTTGAAGCGCGTGCAGAATTGATTGCCAAAGCAGAAATTGAATCACTCGAAGAATAAGCAGCAACACATTGTTAGACATGAAAAAAGGGTGGTGAACTGAATTCACTGCCCTTTTTTGCACGTTAGCGGATGCTAGAGTTTAGCTGCGCTTGTCATTCACAACGATCATCAGTTGATCATAGGGTAAATACCCGCGCAGCATTTCGTCCTGCAGCACAAACGTTGGCGTGCCTGTGATCCGCAAAATTTGTGCAAGCTCTTTGGTTTTTGCCAACTGTTCAGCCACTTCAGGACCGTTCATTTTCGCTTCAACGGCGGCCATATCCAGTCCGAATGTAATGCCCAAACGGTTTAGGCTGATCATGTTCAGCTCACCGGGTAAAGTCATCAAGGAATCGTTGATAGCTTTGTAGGCGTCATCACCGGCGGCCAATTTAACAGCGATGGCAAACCGCGATGCCAATACGGATTGTTCGCCCAAAATCGGGAACTCTTTGACGATCAAGCGGATATTGCCGTCGGTTTCAAGCATTTTGGCGACTTCGGTATGCGCCTTGCGGCAGTACCCGCAGCGGTAGTCTACGAATTCTACCAATGTGATATCGCCGTCAGGATTACCGCCGACATAAGAATATCCATCGTTGAACAGGGCTTCGGCGTTGTCTCTGACCAAACTCAGATCAGCCTGCGCAGCTCGTTGTTGTTGGCGTGCTTCGAGCTGGTTGACAGCTTCCATGATCACTTGGGGTTGGTCCATCAAGTAGGCGCGGACTTCTTCGCGGAAGATGGCGCGTTCTTCATCGCTCATGTTTGTGAGATCGAGTGCTGACGCAGGAATCGCAACGGTGGAGGCTAAGGCTGCTGCGGAAAGCAGATGTGTAAGGCGCATGGGCTATTTCCTCTTTTTGGTAGCACGTTCAGAAGCAATCAACACATCCTGTGCGCGTTGCCAAGGGCTTGAGCCGTGTGGGAGTATTTCAACTGCACGTTTTGAGTGAATTTTTGCATCTGCCATGCGCCCCTGTAGGGCATAGCGTTCTGCGGTGGTTAGAGCAGCCATGCCCGGTTGTTTGGATTTGGCATATGTTACTGCAAGGTCGCGCAGCATACTACCATCGCGAAAGTCGATGCTGCGGGATTTTTCTAGAACTGATTTCGCTTTGCTGATGTTTCCAGAAGCGAGCAGCGCGCGTCCATAGCCTGCTAACAAAAGGGAATTGCGCTGCGCAAGATTTATGGCGCGGGCATATGCGTTCGTTGCGGCGGTGAAATTACGCGTCTCCATCAGGATTTGGCCGCGCTGATCGCGTAGAAACGGGTCTTTGGGGCGCAATGCAATGGCACCATCAATAGCCTTGAGGGCCATTTTTGTATTGGAATTACGGTGGTGGGCCACTGCTTCGCGCAAGAGGGCAACATCTTTGTACCCTGTTTCACCAATACGCTTCAGTGTCCACTTAGAGGCGCGTGTATGGGCGGTCATTTTACCCTTGAGGCGGGCGAACCAATAATCGGCTTCGCTTTTTACCGGCCCTTTGTCTGAGGCGACGAAGCCTTGCAAATTACGGATACGGTCACGTGATAAAGGATGACTGCGGGTGTAGGGATCTTGACGGGTTTCGGCGAGCAGCTCTTGGCCGCGAAAAATTTCGAACACGTCCAACATGCCTTTGGTGCTGATGCCAGCACTGCGCAAAAAACGGACACCTGATTGGTCGGCTGAAGCCTCTTCTGCACTTGTATGCTTAAAGAAAACCCGCTGCGCGAGACTTTGGCTTCCCAACGCGATGCCAACGGCACCATCGGTTGAACCAGCAGCAGCTGTAGCAACCGCAAGTGCGATTCCAAGTCCCGCGATGGTGCGCGAATTTTCAAGGTTGCTAAGGCGGCGTGTGATGTGTCCATTCACGATATGCGCTGCTTCATGCGCGATGATACCTTGCAGCATATCGGCACGCTCCATTTTGTTGATCAGGCCATAGTTGATAAAGATCGCATCATTGCCCACGACAAAGGCATTCAGCCCACTGTCGTTGACGATCAACACCTTCACCCGTGTTGGGCTAAGGCCCGCTGCGCGCAAAACTGGCGTGGCAATTTGTTGAAGCGCATATTCCGCATCGGCGTCGCGTAACAACCCACGCGCTTGGGCGGTGGCGGTTGTGAGCACCATCAGTGTGGCCGTGACGACGGCGACTATTGACGAGCGGGCCAAGAAACGATGAAAGGTCATGGAAACACTAGGAAGGTTTTTCATGCGAACATCAACCCGTTCCAAAGTTGATCCCTTTATTGTGATGGATGTGATGGAAGCCGCCCGCCATGCAGAAGAGGCAGGACGTCACATTATCCATATGGAAGTTGGGCAACCGGGCACTGGTGCACCGAAGGTTTCAACCGATGCTCTGGCACGTGCCATGGAACAGGGGCCGCTTGGGTATACTGTGGCGCTTGGTCTGCCAGCCTTGCGTGCGCGGATCGCGCAGCTTTATGGTGAATGGTACAATGTCGATCTAAACCCTGAACGTGTTGTGATCACTCCTGGATCGTCTGGCGGTTTCCTTTTGGCGTTTACGGCTCTGTTTGACAGTGGGGATCGCGTAGGTATCGGCGCACCCGGATACCCTAGTTATCGCCAAATCTTGCACGCATTGGGTTTGCAGCCCGTTGATTTACAAACTGATCCTGCCAATCGATTGCAGCCGGTTGGGGCTGATTTCGAGGGAATGGATTTGGCAGGACTAATGGTTGCCTCACCAGGGAACCCTACGGGAACTATGCTGGATAGCTTTGCAATGGGCGCATTGATTGATGCAGCGTCCGCGCAAAAGGCATCATTCATCAGCGACGAAATTTATCACGGAATTGAGTATGAGGCCAAAGCGGTCACTGCACTTGAATTGACTGACGAATGCTATGTTATCAACTCGTTCTCCAAGTACTTTAGCATGACGGGCTGGCGCGTTGGCTGGATGGTTGTCCCAGAAGATCATGTGCGCGTGGTTGAGCGGATAGCGCAAAACATGTTCATCTGTGCGCCCCATGCCAGTCAGGTTGCGGCCCTTGCTGCGATGGACGCTGGGGACGAACTGCAGGCGAACTTGGCCGTTTATACGCGTAATCGCTTGTTGATGTTGGAAGGGCTTCCAAAAGCAGGGTTCGATCGCATAGCACCGCCTGACGGTGCGTTTTATGTTTATGCAGATGTGTCCGCGATTACGAATGACAGTCGCGCATTGGCTGCAGAAATATTAGAAGGGGCTGGTGTTGCCGTGACACCGGGTCTTGATTTTGATCCGATCCGTGGACACCAAATGCTGCGCTTTTCTTATGCGCGCAGCACACCGGACATCGAAGAGGGATTGGCTCGCTTGCAAAAGTTCATGGCGGCAAGAGGTTAAGCTGAATGCCCCTTTACGACTGACGGGTTAAGTTGATCAGAAAATCCAACAAAGGTCTGTACAGTATGCGACGGGTTATTCAAACAGCAGCGGTGATTTTGGCATTTGCGAATACAGAAAATGCCCAAGGCTTTGAT
>JABGTH010000077.1 GCA_018647275.1 Paracoccaceae bacterium | reverse complement strand
TGTCGCTTTCATGTGCAACGAGAATAGCGTGCCTTCGGATTTTGTCTTTTCTATTTCCTCTGCAAGGAACGCATCCAAAGCTTTACCGCTCATGAATGTTGCATCAACAACAGTACCTGCAGGGTAAGACAGGCCGTCTTTTAGGACTGTTTCGCCGTTTGCTGTTTCCAAAATGATTTTGGCACCAGTCTCTTTAGCAAGAGTTGCTGATACTTCGTTTGAGAAGAAGTCGCCGCCAGACATGGCTGCAACGCGTGTTTTGCTGTCGGATTTCCACTCTCCCATGCGGTGTGGGTTGTTTTGGGCAAAGCTTTTTACAGCTTTTGCCGCGCGGCGGTCAGAGTTGCCTTCACGCAGAACTGGGTTCACAGCTGAGCCTTTAAGGCCATCGTATTTTGAACGAACTGCTTTTTCTGCGTCGGTTTCTGGCGTCTCAGGGTAGTCCGGTAGTGCGAACCCTTGGGATTGCAATTCTTTGATTGCTGCCACCAACTGTGGAACTGATGCTGAGATGTTAGGAAGCTTGATAACGTTGGCGTTTGGTGTTTTCACCAATTTGCCAAGCTCAGCTAGGTCATCTGATTGACGCTGTTCTTCTTTGAGGTGCTCAGAGAAGGTCGCAAGAATGCGGCCAGCTAGGCTGATATCTTTGGTTCCAACAGAAACGCCAGCTGCCGCTGCGAACTTTTGGATGATCGGAAGGAAAGATGCAGAAGCCAGCTCAGGTGCTTCGTCGACTTTTGTGTAGATGATATCAGACATAGGAATCCTCATGAATGTGGTTTGGCCGTTCCATAGCGGATCGATCAGGTGGCGTCGACTGTATACCGTTGTATGCCGTGAAGTTTTTTAACTAATTCTCGACTTTGAGAGGGAAAGATCACTCAAGTTATAACGCAAAAGGCCACAGATCAGAAATCTGCGGCCTTTTTCATAATTGAAGATGGGTATTAGTGATTGTCGCGTGGCATGCTTTTGCGTGCGATGTCGCGATAGTTCGGTGCATCACGCAGGGTCATACCCTTGTCGAACGGCTGAACCATCTCACGGAAGTACTGCTGCCACGGCGACTGGCTTTCGGGCACTGGGAAACCGCCATCGGCCATCAAGGTCACCTTACGTGCGGCCAATTCCTTTTCCGAAATAAGAATATCTGCAGTACATTTGTTCAGGTCGATCCGCACTTGATCGCCTGTGCGCAGTATCGCCAGGCCACCATTGTCTGCCGCCTCTGGGGATGCGTTCAGGATGGATGGAGAGCCAGATGTGCCGGATTGGCGACCATCTCCAACACAAGGCAACGCCCCAACACCTTGTTTAAGTAAATATGATGGCGCTCGCATGTTCACCACCTCTGCTCCCCCTGGATAGCCCTTGGGGCCAGCACCTCGCATGACAAGGATGCACCCTTCATCAATGCCCTCTGAAGGATCGTCGATGCGGTGATGATAATCCTCAGGTCCGTCAAATACGATCGCACGTCCTTCAAAGGCATTTAGGTCGTCAGGGTCAGACAGGTATGTTTTTATAAATGCGGTACTGATGACGCTTGTCTTCATAATGGCGCTGTCGAACAGGTTGCCCTTAAGGTTGATGAATCCAGCGGCTTCCATCAGTGGGGCAGCCACTGTTTTGATGACATCGCCGTTGGTGGTTTTTCGGGCTTCGCAGTTTGAACCCATTGTTTGGCCATTGGCCGTAATCGCAGTGGGGTAGGGAAGAAGACCGGCCTCAAGCAATTCACCAACAACAGCTGGGACACCACCCGCGCGGTGAAAGTCTTCGCCCAAGTACTCACCAGCTGGCTGTAGGTTAACCAACAATGGTGTTTTGTGCCCTACGGACTGCCAATCATCATTGGACAATGGAATGTCCAAGTGGCGTGCAATTGCGTTTAAGTGGGTCGGTGCATTGGTCGAACCACCAATAGCTGAGTTGATGACTATAGCATTCTCGAAAGCCTCGCGTGTCATGATGTCAGAGGGCCGCAGATCTTCCCACACCATATTAACTATGCGTTGTCCCGTTTCATAGCTGATCTGCCCACGCTCACGATAAGGGGCAGGGATCGCGGCGGCACCGGGCAGTTGCATACCCAAACCTTCAGCCAATGAGTTCATCGTGGTCGCAGTGCCCATTGTGTTATAATAGCCAACTGATGGCGCGGACGCTGCTGCAATTTACATGAACCCATCAGTGTCGATTTCGCCTGCGGCAAGCTTTTC
>JABGTH010000040.1 GCA_018647275.1 Paracoccaceae bacterium | reverse complement strand
TGAACCGCTTGCTTTTGACGCATGGATCGCGCCGATGGCTGAGCAATTTGGTGGGCTAGGCCTGGACACGCACACTGTCTTTAAAACTTGGTCGCTGGATCGCAAAATGAACTGGCATCTCGCACTTGAGGGTTTTCAGGAATCTTATCACTTTTGCGGCGCACACGAACACACAGCCTGTTCCGCGTACCTTGATAATCAAAGCGTGTGGACGGACAACTACCCGCATGTGCGCCATTCCGTGCCGCTGCCAACGGTGATTGAGTTGAAAGACCAAGCACCAGAGGACTGGAACCCGCGCCCTTACTTTATGACGCAAAACTACGTGTTCCCCTGCAATTATGTGCAGGTGATGACGGATCACGTCTACATTCATACGATCATTCCAACGGGCCAAGACACCTGCATTTTCAAATGCATGATGCTGATCGCCGAGCCGCCAAAAACCGAAAAAGCAGAACGCTATTGGCAGAAAAATTACGATGTTATTCGCACCGTCTTTGATGAGGACTTCGAGATAGGTGAAAACATCCAGAAAGGTTTGAACACTGGCGCAAATACAGAGTTTCTGTTTGGTCGCTACGAAATTGGTTTGCATCTTGGCACCAAAGCAATCCACGACGCGCTTGCCGGAAAGCTGACCGCGTAAAAGTCGACGGAGACGACGTATGCAATATGACCCTAGATCAGACAAATGCCCGCTGCCGTATTCGCCCTTTAAATCTTGCACAGTTCCCCGTCCTATTGGCTGGCTCAGCACAATTAGCCGTGATGGTGTGCCCAATCTTGCGCCCTATTCGCAGTGGCAAAACCTGACCTTTGATCCGCCTATGGTGATGTTCGCGGCCAACCAATATTCATCCGGCAAGCGCAAACACACCGTCATCAATGCCGAGGAAACTGGATGGTTTGTTTGGAACATGGCGACGTACGAATTGCGAGAGGCGGTTAATTTGTCCGCGATGGAAGTCGCGGCAGACGTGGACGAATTCGTGCATGCAGGTGTCACTGCAACGTCTTGTGTTGATGCCCCGGGACCTCGGGTAACGGAAAGCCCTGCTCAGTTTGAATGCAAGTACCTGAGTACACACCGTTTGCGCGGCAGTTCAGAGCACGGCTGGGTCGATGTGGTCTACGGTGAAGTGGTGCGCATTCACGTAAAGGACGAAGTGATCACGCCTGAGGGCAAGTTGGATATCCCTAGCATTCGACCTTTGGCCCGTCTTGGCTATTACGATTACACTTCCGTCACCGAGACTTTTGAGATGAAAATTCCCGGGCCGAATGGGATGACAAACGTTGGTCTTGAGGGCAAACAATAACCGGCCCAGTTAGGTTTTGGACAGGCGAACATTATAGATCAAGGTGCGCCTGACTCTAGGATAACCCCAACATTTGATATGCCTGCGTCGCGTAGTTTCGGATTTGACATTGGACAAGCTGATCTTCAACTTGCCGTAACTTCACGACAATCTCTTCCAGCTTGGGTCTCTTGATGGCAATCTCTGGTCCTCCGCTTTCCTAACTATAGGGGCGGACCACTTCAAAGGGGGAGGCTCACACTTCAACAGCCCCGACAGAACCGCCCGTAGCTACACAACACGGATCAGGCATACAGAAGCCCTGAGATGCTTATTTAACAATCTCACCATCGACCTTCACGACATCGATACCCATTCCAATGAAGAGTGCATAATCCTTCACGACAAATACGTTGATGACCCGGATGACGATACCAATCAAAAGATTGAGTACAGTGAGGAGCAGCTTCCACCAGATGAGCTTGCCTTGCTGGATACCCTCAGGTCACAGCTTCATGCCTACAACGCTTTGCTAAAACGCACCTTCATCGACATCCCCAGCTATACGTCATCAACATTCAAGCGCACGATAACCAAGGGACGTAATGCAGGTCGTAAGCAGACAATTTCGCTTGGCCCTGACAACAAGTTTGTGACCCGAGTTTTCAATGGGGGGCTGGCTGGAAAGTGGCAACTTGGGGGAAGGTTCTATCGGGTCTGGTGGCAACAGATCGACAAAGAAGACCGCTCCAAAATCTACATCAACGACCAACCAACACTGGAAGTGGACTTTAAAGCCTTCCATCCGAACCTGCTCTCGAATGAGCTAGGGGTGCGCTTGGCTGATGATCCCTATGACCTTGGGGAATTGATACTTCCAGATGTGATCACGACACAAGAGCAGCAGAGGGCATATGT
>JABGTH010000193.1 GCA_018647275.1 Paracoccaceae bacterium | reverse complement strand
GGTTGGTAAATCTGAGTACCTACACGCGGTGCATGTTGCCAATGCAAATGCCCAAGTAGGGGATATCGCAAAGGTAAGAATCGTCGATGCGGGTACAAATTCGCTGGGAGGCGAAATTCTCTTGTAGGGCAAACGCAGCATTATCCGGCTTTGAAAGCTTCAAAAGCGCAAAACGATCAATCTGTCCCAACCGTCTGGATCGATCTGGATGGATGTGGGCACTGAGTTATGGACGACGGTGTTGAAGGCTAAATTTAGCCTCACACAAGCCGTCAGGTTATTCCGGTTTGTCGTCGTGGAAACGTTTGTGGCGCAATTAACTCCGACCAGTTCTTTGCTATCAATAGCTCGAAAATTTCTGGTGCAGGACGTGAGCGTTTGGCTTAGTTGCTTCCAGCAAACTGCCGCAGCCAGCTACAACATCACGGGCCACACCGATGCGCGTGCTTCTGATGAATACACCATGAAGCTATCATACAAACGTGTTTCTTCTTTCGCTCGGATCACCCAAAGCTCAGGCGCACGTACCGCGGACGTTCGTGGCTACGGTGAACGTAAGCCAGCAGCTTCAAACAAAACGGCACACGGTATGCAACAAAACCGCCGTGTCGAAATCATCTGTCTTCGTTAGGGGACCAAGAAATGACCTTTGTAAAAATAATTTCTGCCTGTTCGTTGGTTGCCTCTTAAGGCGCTTGCGAAATTGCTGGCAGCGGCATAAAATCAGACAAGACAATTGACCGGGGCTTTGACAAAAAACACTTTAGCCAATTGGTTGCGGGTGTTTGGGTCGATCACAATCGGCTGTGGTCACTGGATCATTGATGACGGTGTTGAGGGCTATTTGTCTCAACGTCTCAACGTCTCAACGTCTCGACAAACACGGTAAACTGTATTTTCAGGGATCGCACCACCGAACATTGTTAATGACCCGTTCAAAGCTGGTCCCACATTTGGCGATCCAATCTAAGCCGACTATTAGATTTAGAATTTGAGCTGTAGCGTTAGTCGCTGCGGCCCATTCTTTTGCAAATGATGAAAAGACACTTTTGTCCTATTGTGTCCAGTCGATGAAAACGCCACCATTGTTATAAGACAGGTTAACCGTGAACTAGGAGCGCATTTTTGTCCCCCATAGACCTACCTCTAGACTCTGCAGGGTCTAAACCTTCGAACCCCGAAGCACGGGTTGAATTCCCTGACAACCGTTTGTTGATGGATGTGTGTGGAGAATTCGACAGCAATCTTACAACGATTGAAACATCACTCGAAGTGCAGATCGTGCGACGTGGCAATTCGATTGTTGTGATGGGTGATGACGTTGCACGCGACCGTGCGATTGAAATTCTGAACGCTCTATACCAACGCCGCATCAATGGCCGTGTTGTTGAGGCCGCGGATGTTGATCGTGAACTGCGGATGGGTGGCCCAGATGAAGACGCGAGCAAGCGCAATTTGGTCAAAGGTGATCAATTGGAAATGCCAGTTGGAGCACGTTTTGAGATTAAAACCCGCAAGAAATTGGTTGAACCACGTACCGATGCACAAAAAACCTATGTGCAATCGCTGTTTGAAAACGAATTGGCGTTCGGCATTGGCCCTGCAGGTACCGGTAAAACCTATCTTGCGGTAGCTGTCGGTGTTTCGATGTTCCTCTCCGGCAAGGTAGATAAGATCATTTTATCTCGTCCAGCCGTTGAAGCGGGTGAGCGTTTGGGGTTCCTGCCTGGAGCGCTGGAAGAAAAAGTCGATCCATACATGCAGCCGCTTTATGATGCGCTCAATGACTTTCTGCCTGGCAAACAGCTTGCCAAACTCCGAGAAGAAAAAATCATTGAGATTGCACCCTTAGCTTTCATGCGTGGCCGCACACTGTCCAGTGCTTATGTGGTGTTGGATGAAGCGCAGAACGCTACAACGATGCAAATGAAGATGTTTTTGACCCGTCTCGGTAAGGGATCAAGAATGGTCATTACGGGTGACCGCACACAAATCGATCTGCCGCGTGGTGTGCCATCAGGGTTGGCCGATGCAGAACGCCTGCTTAGCAAAATTCCTAAAGTCAGCTTCAACTACTTCACGTCTAAAGATGTGGTCCGTCATCCTTTGGTTGCTGCAATTATCGAGGCGTATGAGGCGGACGAGCCTCATAACCAGTCAACTTGATGGTCAAAGACCAATGCATCGCTAAAGTTGATATTGTTGTGGAAGACAAACGATGGCTTGCCGTTGACTTCCAAGCCATTGCAGATCGGGCAGTTGCTAGCGTTTTAGCGCGTCTTCAGTTTGATGGTGAGGATGTTGAGATCGCTATTCTCGCTTGTGGCGATCCACGGATAATTGAGCTGAATGCGGATTTTCGCGAAAAGCCAACTTCTACCAATGTGTTAAGTTGGCCTGCTGCGGAACTTAGTTCTCAGGTCGCGGGGGGGCTTCCCGACTGCCCAACCGCCGATCCTATGGGTGGTGTTGAATTGGGCGACATTGCAATCTGCTATGATACATGTGCATCCGAAGCGGCGGCTGCAGGTAAGGCCATGCAAGACCATGTGATGCACTTGATGATCCACGGGACGCTTCATTTGCTAGGTTTTGATCACGTGCGTGACCAAGATGCCACGTTGATGGAGGCGTTAGAGGTGGAAATACTTGAAAAAATGGGCATAGATGACCCATATTATACAAGATAGGCAGGCCACTCTGCCGCAATGAACTGGCAGAATTCCCTGCCTCTACAGAACGGAACCAAATGGGCGACACTGACGACGGATCGTCTGGCGCAGCGCAGCGCGCGCAGTCAGAAATTATAGCGACTACCACAACGATTGCCGTTCCTGCTTTGGAACCGTCTGGAATTATTGGGACGCCGACGCCTAAAGCTGGGTTTTTAACCCGCTTGATTGCGACGCTAAGCCCAACTAATGTAAACGCTGAAGTTCAAACGAACCCGCAGCAGGCTAGTTTCACATACAGCCATGGAATGTTGAATCTGCGCCGTATGCGGGTTGAAGACGTCGCTTTGCCCAAGGCCGATATTATTGCGGTCTCAATAACT
>JABGTH010000210.1 GCA_018647275.1 Paracoccaceae bacterium | reverse complement strand
TGTCGAACTTCGCGGTTTTGGTGCATTTTCGGTAAAACAACGCGATGCGCGTGTAGGCCGTAACCCTCGTACTGGCGAAACTGTAAGCGTCGAAGAAAAACACGTCCCGTTTTTCAAGACAGGTAAGTTACTTCGTGATCGTCTGAACGGGAACGCCTAAAAGATGCGCTATATTCGTTATGCTTGCATCGCGACCTTTGCGGTTGCATTGATTGCTGTTGCTTTGGCCAACCGCACTGTTGTCACCCTCAAGGTATTGCCTGATGAGATTGCCGGTCTGTTTACAGTAAACCCATCCATCAACTTGCCGCTTTTTGTTGTCATTTGCGGTGGACTTATCGCAGGTCTCTTGGTTGGTTTTGTTTGGGAGTGGTTCCGTGAGCATTCAATGCGCGCTGAGGCATCCAAATCCAGCCGCAACGTGCGTCGCCTTGAGCGCGAAATCGCACGTATGAAAGGCCAAAGCTTTGATAGCCAAAACGATGTTCTAGCCTTGCTAGACAAGGCCAGCTGATCTGAATGTTTAAATCTGTATCGGTAAAAATTTGCGGTCTGACGCAGCCAAGCGAGGTTCACGCGGTTGCAAAGGCCGGCGCGACCTATTGTGGCTTTGTCTTTTTCCCTAAATCACCACGCAACGTGTCCTTTGAGCAGGCTGCAGCAATGGCTGTTGAGGCCCCCGTTGGTCTGGGCAAGGTTGCGTTGACGGTGAATGCTGACAATGCGTTCCTAGATGCGCTGACGGCTCAAGTGCCCTTAGATATGCTGCAATTACACGGTTCTGAAACGCCAGAGCGGGTTTTGGAAGTCAAGGCACGCTACGGTCTGCCGGTTATGAAAGCAGTGGGTGTTGCCAGTGCTGCTGATTTACTGTCAGTTGACGCCTACATGCAGGTTGCGGATCAAATTCTTGTCGATGCGAAGCCACCTGAAAATGGTGATCTTCCTGGTGGCAATGGACTCACGTTTGATTGGCGTTTGATCGCCGGTCGCCGTTGGATTGTTCCATGGATGTTGGCAGGGGGTCTTACGCCAGAGAATGCTGCCGAAGCGATCAGAATGACGGGAACCCGTCAGTTAGATCTCAGCTCTGGCGTAGAAAGCGCACCAGGTGTCAAAGATGCCGCTATGATTCGCGCGTTTATGGACGCGTCCCAAGGGGTTTCCAAGACCCCAACCTTATAATTTCAACATGGGATTAGGGGTGCGGTGCGGTGTCCGCTTTACGTGTCCCAATCCATAAGCTACATCCGAATTAAGCGAAATGGAGCACTCAGATGAACGACCTTTTCAATTCTTTTATGACTGGACCTGATGAGCAGGGACGGTTTGGTGATTTCGGTGGACGTTTCGTCTCTGAGACCTTGATGCCATTGATCCTTAGCCTTGAGGAAGAATACGAAAAAGCAAAAACGGATGACAGTTTTTGGGCGGAGATGGATTTCTTGTGGAAGCACTACGTTGGCCGTCCAAGCCCACTGTATCATGCTGAACGCCTGACCGAACATCTTGGCGGTGCCAAAGTCTACATGAAGCGCGACGAGCTAAACCACACTGGCGCGCACAAGATTAACAACGTACTAGGCCAGATTATTTTGGCGCGTCGCATGGGCAAAAAACGCATTATTGCCGAAACGGGCGCTGGTCAGCACGGCGTTGCAACGGCGACGGTTTGTGCAAAGTTTGGCCTCCAGTGCGTCGTCTACATGGGCGCCCATGATGTTGAACGTCAGGCACCAAACGTATTCCGTATGCGCTTGTTGGGTGCCGAAGTTGTCCCTGTGACTTCAGGTCGTGGCACGTTGAAAGACGCCATGAACGATGCGTTGCGTGACTGGGTGACTAACGTTGATGATACATTTTACTGCATTGGTACTGTGGCTGGTCCACACCCGTACCCAGCAATGGTCCGTGACTTCCAATCCATCATTGGCAAAGAAGTTCGCGAACAGATGATGGAAGCCGAAGGTCGTCTACCTGATACTTTGATTGCCGCAATCGGTGGTGGTTCGAATGCGATGGGGCTGTTTTTCCCGTTCCTTAACGACAAAGAAGTGAACATCATCGGTGTCGAAGCCGGCGGAAAAGGCGTGAATGCTAAGATGGAGCACTGCGCTTCATTGACGGGGGGGCGCCCAGGCGTACTTCATGGCAACCGTACTTATCTTTTGCAAGACGATGATGGCCAAATCCTCGAAGGCTTTTCTATCTCTGCTGGTCTGGACTACCCAGGTATCGGACCAGAGCACGCATGGCTGCACGAAATCGGCCGAGCGAAATATGTATCGATCACAGACGTCGAAGCGCTAGAGGCATTCCAACTGTGCTGTACTCTTGAAGGCATCATCCCTGCGCTTGAACCATCCCACGCGCTTGCCCACGTGATGAAGCTGGCACCAACACTGCCTGAGGATCACATCCTGTGCATGAACATGTGTGGTCGTGGCGACAAAGACATCTTTACCGTCGCACGCGCCCTAGATTTTGATATGGGCGAATTTGTCTAAGTCAGCATCGCATCGAATTAAAAAGGCACCTCAGGTGAGGTGCCTTTTTTCGTTTCTGTCTTAAGGGGTTTGATCGCTGTATTGCGCCAATATGCGCAAGGGCACCGTCTGCAATGCGCGTTTGTGGGTCGCGGCCAAATTGACCCTTGGGGCGCATCCCTCATCATGTGCTTGCAGGAAACGGCTGGCGCACAGGCACCATGCGTCACCCGCTTTGAGCCCTTGAAACCCGAACTTTGGGCGCGGTGTGCTTAGATCATTGCCGACATATTTTGAATAAGCCAGAAATTCTGTAGTCATCACAGCGCAGACGGTGTGGCTGCCTTGGTCTTGAACGCATGTGTTACAGTGTCCATCACGGAAGAAACCAGTAACTGGATCAACCCCGCATAAGCCAAGTTGAGTGCCAAGGACATTTACGCTTTCTTCAGGTTCCATGCTCAATCCTTTACCATCGAGGTGTGTTTCATTTGCATAACCTAGTTCGCGGGGATGGCTTCACCAATATTTAAAAATTTTCACAAACGCAGGGTCAGTTGGAGTGACGCCAATCAACCCATCGCCCGTGAAAATTAACACGACCCAAGTGTAGTGACGTGTCGCCAGGCCTCAAACGCAACGTCAGAGCTGCTCCAACGCCGCCTGTGGCGTCTCCATCATTCTTCATTGAGAACCACGCCAAAGGCGTTTCAGCGGTCGCACGCGCCCCAGCTTATTCAATCAGCTCAAGGCCACGTGCTTGGGATGAGTTCGGGAAATACTGCCATGCAACGGTATTCTGGATCAGATGCAAATGCCCTGTACGTGGATTTGCCAACCGCGTTGCCAACCAGTCAATTGCATCACCCTCTTCAATCTCGACATCTATGGTCGCCGCCGCAGCTTTGGTCGGGGTCAATCGGTGCGGTTGATCCGCCCACAAATATGCAGTGAGGCGCAATAGGTCAGGCGCAAGGCGCGGGTTCAGTGGATTAAGGTCACACCCGCCCGCTCAGCAATATTGATTGAGTTTTGCGGGGAACAGGGCCCTGTCCAATC
>JABGTH010000041.1 GCA_018647275.1 Paracoccaceae bacterium | reverse complement strand
TGACCATCGCTGCGGTTCTTGGCGTGGGACTGGGCCTGGCCGCCGGATATTATGGTGGGCGCTTTGATACCATTATCATGCGCATTGCAGATGTTCAGCTTGCATTACCCGCGATCCTGACTGCCTTGCTGATCGACGGCATTGCGCGAGGTATTTTGCCCGCTGCAATCCAACAAGCCCTGCGGGTCGCGGTACTGACCTTGGCCATCGCGCTGTCGCTTTGGGTGAATTTTGCCCGCACGGCCCGTGCTTCTACCTTTGTGCAGATGAATAAGGAATATGTGCAGGCCGCGATCATGATGGGTCAGCATCCGTTGCGGGTGATGTTTGTGCATATCTTACCAAACATCTTGGGGCCGCTTTTGGTGATTATGACTGTCGATCTGGCTTCGGCGATTTTGCTGGAGGCCACCTTGTCTTTCCTTGGCATCGGCTTGCCCGCGGATAGTCCGAGCCTTGGCACGCTGATCCGTATTGGGATGCAATTCCTGTTGTCCGGCGAATGGTGGATATTGTGGTTCCCAACGGGATTCCTTGTAGTGCTGGTCGTGTCTATAAACATCATTGGCGATTTTCTACGTGACGTCTTTAACCCTAGGTTGCGCTAAATGCTGACTATAAAGAACCTTACAGTTAAATTTCCTTCCCGTTTTGGCGATTTTACGGCAATCGAAGACGTCGATATGACGATCAAGCCCGGTGAAATTCATGGGCTAGTCGGGGAAAGTGGTGCTGGTAAGTCCACCGTCGGTGCGGCAGCGATCGGGCTGCTGCAATCACCGGGGTATGTATCGAACGGCACCCTGACATTGGGTGACACGGACCTGCGCACTCTGACACTTGCACAAGCCCATAAGGTGCGCGGTGACCGCATTTCGATGATCTTTCAGGACCCGCAAACCAGCTTGAACCCTTTGATGACCATTGAGGATCAGCTGATAGAGACCATTCAAGCGCACTCGGATACCAGCATAAGCGCAGCCCGTAAGCGTGCGGTTGGTCTACTTGAAGAGATCGGGATCAAAAACGCTGCTCAGCGGATCAAAGCCTACCCGCATCAATTTTCTGGCGGGATGCGCCAACGGGTGGTGATCGCGTTGGCGGTCAGTACCGATCCAGAATTGATCATCGCGGATGAACCCACAACTGCCCTAGACGTGGCAGTCCAATCGCAGGTTCTTGACTTAATTCAACGCTTAGCGAAAGAACGCCAAATCGCATTCATGCTGATCACGCACGACATCGGTGTTATTGCGCAAGTGGCTGACCGTGTCACGGTAATGCGCAAAGGGCGCGTTATAGAAACGGGCAACACAGCGCAAGTATTGGGGACACCCAAACATCCCTACACACAGGCGCTTATGGACGCAGTTCCAGCGCTGGACCGCAAGATTGACCGCTTCCGCGTGCCAGATGTGGGTGGCACTGTATCGACCTTGGGAAAATTCGCAGAAAACTGGCTGCTTGAAGGTCAACTACACGATCTAACAGGATTGTCCTTGAATAATTTGACCGTGCGCTTTGCTGGTCCGCGCACATCTTTTTTTCGTAAGCCACCTCCTTATATCGCGTTGGATAATGTTACGCTGAATATCAAGCCGGGATCGATTATGGGGCTGGTTGGGGAAAGTGGTTCGGGCAAATCAACACTGGCAAAAACCATCACCGGACTAATTACACCGAGTCATGGCACAATGACTTTAGGTGACACTGCACTGCCATTTGGTAAATCACGCAGCCGCCATCACCCGTCACGCCAATTGGTTCAAATGGTGTTTCAAGACCCTTACTCCAGCCTAAATTCGCGTCACCGAGTCTGTGATGTTTTGACAGAACCTTTGTGGTTTTACGGTTTTGTTAAAGATGCGAAGGAACGAGAGAAACTAGCGGTCTCTATGCTGTCGTTAGTTGGGATGCAGCCAGAAGCGATCACCAAATATCCGCATCAATTTTCAGGGGGACAACGCCAACGTATCGCCGTGGCGCGCGCCCTTTTAGCGCGACCGAGCTTTTTGATTTGTGACGAACCGACCTCTGCATTAGATGTGTCCATTCAGGCTGAAATT
>JABGTH010000042.1 GCA_018647275.1 Paracoccaceae bacterium | reverse complement strand
GAGAAGGACATGGTCAAAAAATGGCGGTCTTTGTTCACACCAACGATTCTATTTTTCCCGCGTGAAGTCGCCGATGATGTATCCGCAGCGCAAGGGGCGGTTGCTACAATGCCTGGCGCGTTTGGCCCTCATACAACGTTTAATATGTTCAATTGGATTATTGAAAAAGGTTATGAATCTGGCGAAAGTTTTCAAAAATATCATGCACGTAAGTTCGCAGAGCAGTCCAAATGAACTTGCCCATGTGTTGGTGGGGTGCATCACATATGAAAATTCAATTAATTGAATTTATTGTTGCGTAATCACATTTCTGTGCGCTAGGATACACCGAATGCAATGTTTGGGAGGACGCATGAAACTTTTTTCTATTACGGCCGTTGTAGCTGGTCTGCTGGCAAGTGCTGCCTTCGCTGAGCCGGTTGCGCCCTCTGTGGTCAAATATGAAGACGGCGTTGTCATGGCGTCATTGACCGGCGTTGCTGGCGATCCGGTGAATGGCCGCGACGTATTCAAGAACCGCAAGCAGGGCAACTGTCTTGCCTGCCATGTCAACGCTGAGATGCCCGAAGAATCGTTCCACGGCGAAGTTGGGCCAGAGATGGCAGGTGTTGCTGATCGTTGGAGCGTTGGAGAATTGCGCGGCATCGTTTCGAATTCAAAAATGATGTTTGAAGGCACAATCATGCCAGCGTTCTACCGCGATACAGGATTTGATCGGCCTCTTGAAAAATTTTCTGGCAAAACAATTTTGACCGCTCAGCAGGTAGAAGATGTCGTTGCTTATTTGCGAACGCTTGCAGAATAATAAACCCTACCCATTGGGCAGATCCAAACGGAGACAGATATGGAACTGACACGTAGACAAACCCTGACCATCGGTTCAGGTACATTCGCCTTTGCGGCGCTCGCCGGGCTTCCTGCATTCGCTTCGCTTACGGATGATGCCGTTGCAGCAATGACGAATGGTGCGGAGCTTATCGACGGTGGCATTGATATAACTGCGCCTGAGATTGCGGAAAACGGAAACACCGTTCCAATCGCTGTGTCAGCACCGGGTGCCGTAGAGATTGCATTGTTTGCTTCTGGCAATCCAACACCAGCAGTTGCAACTTTCAAATTTGGTCCTTTGTCTGGGTCGCGATCAGGTTCAACACGCATTCGGTTGGCGAAAACGCAAGACGTCGTAGCGATCGCGAAAATGGAAGACGGCACATTCCGTCAAGCCTCTGCGACAGTCAAAGTCACAATCGGCGGCTGCGGCGGTTAAATTAGAAACAAGGAGAAATAACATGGCATCTGGTGTTAAACCACGCGTAAAGGTTCCTAAAAAGGCTACGGCTGGTGATGTGATCACAATCAAAACGTTGATCAGTCACAAGATGGAATCGGGTCAACGTAAAGATGGTGATGGCAACTTAGTCCCGCGGTCCATTATCAATCGATTTACGGCGGATTTTAATGGTCAAAACGTCATTGACGTCTTGATTGAACCGGCAGTTTCGACAAACCCATTCTTTGAATTTGAAGCCGTCGTACCTGAAGCTGGTGAGTTCCAATTTACTTGGTACGACGATGATGGGACCGTTTACGAGACCGGTAAAAAAATCGCGATCGGGTGATGCGATTCAGTTTAGGGAGGACAACGGGATGATGATGACAAAAACGCTATTGGGGGCCGCATGCCTTAGTGTGTTCGCATTAACAGTGCATGCTGAAGAGGGTGCAAAGCTCATAATTGACGGTGAAGAACTGACAATTCGGGCCAATGCACCTGCGCACGCAGAAAACATTGATGAAGTCTCTTCTGGATGGATTTATCGCTCGAAAGAAACCCAAGCCTTGCAGCTCGATGATTTCGACAATCCCGCCTTTGTATTCGTTGACCAAGCTATTGATGAATGGGACAAAGTGGACGGATCCGAAGGCAAAGCTTGTTCCTCCTGTCACGAAAACGTTGAGGATTTCGCTGGTTTGCGGCCCACGTTACCACGTGTCGATGACGGCAAATTGGTCTCGATGGAGAATTTGGTAAACGAATGTCGGACAGAACGGATGGGCGCTGAACCTTGGAAATGGTCAAAAGGTAAGATGACGTCAATGACTGCGCTTATCGGGGTTCAATCCCGCGGCATGCCTGTGAACGTTGCAATTGATGGCGATGCGGCCCCGTTCTGGGATAAAGGCAAAGAGCTTTATTACACCCGCGTTGGTCAGCTTGATATGGCGTGTTCCAATTGTCACGAAGATAACTATGACACGATGATCCGCGCCGATCACCTTAGTCAAGGTCAGATTAACGGCTTTCCAACTTACCGCCTTAAGAATGCAAAGCTAAATTCATCTCATGCGCGCTTTAAGGGCTGTATGAGCAACATTCGCGCTGAACCGTACAAAGAGGGTGGGCCTGAATTTCAGGCTCTAGAATTGTATCTTGCATCACGTGGTCAGGGACTTTCGGTCGAAACACCTTCTGTCCGAAACTAAAGTAATATTTAAACCCTGCAGCTTTCTAGTTGCAGGGTTTTTTTTACACTAATATTATTCAAATATGCGCATGTGTACGCAATTAAGGCTCTCTAATGATTTCTCGCCGCGATTTTTTGCAAACCAGCATGGCTGCTGCTGCGCTTTATGGTACATCAGGGTTCGGTAATTGGGCTCGGTTAGCAGCACAGCAAGCACTTACGCAAGACAAGTTGCTTGAATTTGATACCTATGGAAATGTTTCACTTATCCATGTGACTGACATCCATGCGCAGCTGAAGCCAATCTATTTCCGCGAGCCATCTGTGAACATTGGGGTAGGCGGCAACAAAGGCGCAGTACCCCATGTAACCGGTTCTGATTTCCGCAAACTTTACGGAATCGACGACGGCAGCCCATCTGCCTACGCCCTGTCACACAACGATTTTTCGTCGCTCGCGCAGGCTTATGGTCGCGTCGGAGGCTTGGATCGTGTCTCAACTGTGGTGAATTCAATTCGCGCTGCGCGTCCTGATGCCTTGTTGCTAGATGGGGGCGACACATGGCATGGGAGTTACACCTGTTACCAGACTGAAGGTCAGGACATGGTGAACGTAATGAACGCGCTTCAGCCCGATGCGATGACATTCCACTGGGAATTCACACTGGGTTCTGAGCGCGTCAATGAGATCGTTGGGGGTTTGCCTTTTGCCGCGCTGGGTCAAAACATCTTTGATGCAGAATGGGACGAACCAACAGAACTGTTCCCACCATACAAATTCTTTGAACGTGGCGGCGTTAAGATTGCGGTTATCGGTCAGGCATTCCCTTATATGCCAATCGCTAACCCTGGATGGATGTTCCCAGAATACTCATTTGGTATCCGTGATGAGCGGATGCAGGAAATGGTCGATGAGGTGCGTGCAAACGGTGCTGAGTTGGTTGTTTGCCTTAGCCACAATGGCTTTGACGTTGATAAACAGATGGCGGGTAAAGTGACTGGGATTGATGTAATCTTGTCCGGTCACACCCACGACGCACTGCCTGAGCCGGTTATTGTTGGCGAAACGATTATCGTGGCATCAGGATCCAACGGGAAATTTGTGAGTCGCGTAGATTTGGATGTACGCGATGGCCGTATGATGGGCTTCCGTCACAAGCTGATCCCAATTTTTTCAGACGTTATTGCCCCAGACGCTGAGGTTAGCAAACTTATCGATGAACAACGGGCACCATACACCAGCGCGCTGTCTGAAGTCATTGGTCGCACGGGCGATGAGCAAACCCTTTACCGTCGTGGCAACTTCAACGGAACATGGGACGATTTGATCTGTGATGCTTTGATTTCTGAACGTGAGGCCGATATTGCATTGTCGCCTGGTGTACGTTGGGGGCCGTCAATCTTGCCGGGGCAAGATATCACGCGAGAGGACATCTGGAACGTGACTTCAATGTCTTATGGTGAAGCCTACCGTACTGAAATGACAGGTGAATTCCTGCATGTGGTGTTGGAAGACGTGGCGGATAACTTGTTCAACCCTGATCCCTATTACCAACAAGGTGGCGATATGGTGCGTGTGGGTGGCCTTGGCTATCGCATTGACGTGACAAAGCCTCAAGGGGACCGGATCACCGAAATGACCCTGCTGAAAACAGGTGAAAAAATCGATCCCTCTAAGACCTATCAGGTCGCAGGTTGGGCTTCGGTCAATGAAGGGACTGAGGGCCCGAAAATCTGGGATGTTGTCGAGGCGCATATTGCCAAACAAGGCACCATCTCTCTTGATCCAAATAACAGTGTGAATGTGGTCGGCGCTTGAGCTGACTTATGTAATGGAGGCATTTAGTATGTCAGATAACGAAAAAGGAAATAGCCCTTCGCGCCGTGCGTTTTTGCGTGGTGCAGCCGCGGCTGGCGCAGGTGCGCTAACAACATCAGCGGCGACGGCTCAAACTGCTGACACATTGATTACAAAGGTCCAGCCTTGGGCGCAGGAATTTGGTGACGGTGTTGATGCAGCACCGTATGGTATGCCGATTGAGCATGAGGGCGACGTTATTCGCCGTAATGTGGAATGGCTTACGGCCGATACTGTAAGCTCGATCAATTTTACGCCAATCCATGCCTTGGATGGGACGATCACGCCGCAAGGTTGCGCGTTTGAACGTCACCACTCTGGTGCGATTGATCTGAAAAAAGAAGACTATCGGTTGATGGTCAATGGGTTAGTAGACACCCCGTTGGTGTTCTCTTACTCCGATCTTGAGCGGTTCCCGCGTGAAAACCATGTGTATTTTTGCGAATGTGCGGCAAACACTGGAATGGAATGGGCCGGCGCACAATTGAACGGCGCTCAATTCACACACGGTATGATCCACAACATGGAATATACTGGCGTTTCTTTGCGCACTCTTTTGGAGGAAGCTGGTTTAGATACGGCAGGCGATCTGAAAGACAAATGGGTCTTCGTTGAAGGTGCGGATGCCTCCTCAAATGGTCGTTCAATTCCGATGGAAAAGGCACTGGATGATGTACTTGTCGCTTTTAAAGCCAATGGTGAAGCACTGCGCAAAGAACATGGTTATCCCGTTCGCCTTGTCGTACCTGGTTGGGAAGGTAACATGTGGGTCAAATGGATCCGCCGTATTGAAGTTACAGACGCTCCTGTGGAAAGCCGCGAAGAAACAAGCAAATACACAGACGTTTTAGATAACGGGATTGCACGTAAATGGACGTGGGCAATGGATGCCAAATCTGTTGTAACTAGCCCAAGCCCTCAATCACCCATCACCCATGGCTCCGGCCCCTTGGTCATTTCTGGCTTGGCGTGGACTGGCCGTGGTACGATCACCCGCGTTGATGTCTCAAAAGACGGTGGCATGACTTGGGAAACGGCACGCCTTGCCAAACCAGGTGAGAAGATGGCTTTAACCCGTTTCTATTTCGACACTGAATGGGATGGCTCAGAGATGATGCTCCAATCGCGCGCTATGGATGATACCGGCTATATTCAGCCAACAAAAACGCAATTACGCGAGGTGCGTGGTCTGAATTCTATCTATCATAACAACTGTATCCAAACATGGTTGGTACGCTCGAACGGAGAGGCAGAAAATGTTGAAGTTTCCTAAATCCGCGACACTTATTGCTGCTGCGATCTTTCTCAGCGGCCCAGTCTCTGCAGAAAAACTTGGGCTTGGTCGTAGCGCCTTGCCTGAAGAAATTGCGGCATGGGATCGTGAAATCCGCCCTGATGGCACCGGTCTTCCGGTTGGATCTGGCGACGCGTTGGTTGGTGAAGAAATCTTTGCGGATCAGTGTGCTGCTTGCCACGGTGACTTTGCTGAAGGTATCGACAACTGGCCAAAACTGGCGGGTGGTGCTGACACCCTTGATCACGAAGATCCACTCAAAACAGTTGGATCCTACTGGCCATACCTGTCCACGGCTTATGATTATATTAAGCGTTCAATGCCCTATGGCAATGCAGGTACGTTGAGCGATGACGATGTGTATTCCATCGTTGCCTATATCCTCTATTCCAACGACTTGATCGAAGATGACTTTGTGCTTTCGAATGAGACATTCCTGGATGTTGAAATGCCGAATGCGGCGGGCTTCATCCTGGATGATCGTGCTCAAACAGAATATGTACAATGGTCAGGCGAGCCGTGCATGGAAAACTGTAAATCCGAGGTTAAAGTCACTATGCGGGCTTTGGTCTTGGATGTGACACCTGAAGAAGAAAAAACCGAAGTTGCCGCGGTAGTAGAGGCAGAAGTGGTTCCAGAACCAGTAGCAGCGCCAGTTGTTGAAGTTGCAGCGTTTGATGTGGAATTGGCTGAAGCAGGTGTAAAGGTTTTTAAGAAGTGTAAGTCATGCCACCAAATTGGTGATGGCGCAAAAAACAAATCTGGACCAATCCTAAACGGCATTTTTGAAAATGCTGCTGGCGCCGTCGATGGCTTTAAATACTCAAAAGCAATGCGCAAAGCTGCTGATGCAGGTTTGGTATGGGATAACGTGGAATTGGCCGCGTTTCTTGCGAAACCAAAGACTTACATGAAAGGCACCAAAATGTCTTTTGCCGGTCTTAAGAAAGAGAAAGATCAGTTGGCTATCGTTGAATTCCTTAAGTCTCTTGAGGATTGATAAGGTGAGATCTCATTTTCAATTGGTTTTGACACTCGTCGCATCCCTTGCGGCGAGTGCTGGCTGGTCCGAAACATTGGGTGACCCAGTAAAAGGGGCGAAGGTTTTCAAAAAGTGCCAATCCTGCCACCAGGTGGGCGAGGGCGCAAAAAACCGCGTTGGCCCACATCTGAACGGAATTTTTGGCAGCAAAGCCGGAAGTGACCCAACGGCTAAGTATTCAAAGGGGTTGATCCGCGCAGGTGATGATGGGTTGGTGTGGACCCATGAAACATTGGATGCCTTCATCGAGAACCCTAAAGCGCTGGTTTCCAAAACACGGATGAGTTTCCGCGGGATAAAGGGAGCCGATGATCGTTTGGATTTGCTGGCTTATCTGCGCGGGTTTTCAGATGAACCGTCCAATATTCCCGAAGCCGAACCAACAGCTCAAGGCAACTATCACAATCTTGATCCCGCAATCCTCGCGATTGTTGGTGATTCTGAATACGGCGAATACCTCGCAAGCGAGTGCATGACCTGTCACCAGACCAGCGGCGCAAACGACGGTATCCCGGGCATCAATGGCTGGCCGACCGAAGACTTTGTTGTCGCCATGCACGCTTACAAACAAAAACTTAGACCTCACCCTGTCATGCAAATGATGGCTGGGCGATTGTCTGATGAAGAGATCGCAGCCTTAGCTGCGTATTTTAAGGACCTCGAATAGGAGGCCATACTCTGGGAGGAGAAAAACATGAATTTTAACAGACGCTTATTCTTGGGAACCGGTGTTGCCGCAGCAACCACATTGGCTGCACCAAATGTTTTTGCGGCAGGTCACGGCAAGCCACGGGTTGTTGTGGTTGGTGGCGGTGCAGGTGGTGCAACAGCTGCGCGCTACATTGCCAAAGACAGCAAAGGTGCGATTGACGTCACATTGATCGAACCATCCCGCATGTATTACACATGCTTCTTTTCCAACCTGTATTTAGGTGGGATCAAAACCATTGATGATCTTGGCCACTCTTACGGTACTATGGCAGCTGGCGGCGTCAATGTCGTACATGACTGGGCTGTTGGCGTTGATCGTGATGCAAAGACTGTGTCTTTGGCTGGCGGTGGCTCTGTTCCATATGACAAGCTGATCCTTTCCCCGGGCATCGACTTT
>JABGTH010000207.1 GCA_018647275.1 Paracoccaceae bacterium | reverse complement strand
CTTGTTGTTTTTCAGTGCATTTATTTGGTAGCTGTTTGGCCAAACCTTTATGACGAACGCGTTGCCAAGTTGGATCAGGGCACCTTTGTTGAACAAGGCGGCGCATGGGCCATGCAAATTGATCCGGCAACAGAGTATTGTGCGACCGTAATTGGCCCAATTCTCCGCTAATTTAGAGACTCTCCAGTGTTCGTAGAAGTGCGTTGGCCCCGTTTAGGGGGGATAGGCTGCAAGTAAACATAAAAAACCGCGCAAGCCGAATTGGGTTTGCGCGGTTTTTGAGTCTAGGGGCTCTAATTCGCTGAGGGAGGGCGAGGAGGAGGTTCTGTTAGAATTCGAATTAGCGTGCGCGTGCAACAGTTTGGATGTCGCCGCGTGAAAGACCAATGTCTTCAAGCTCGCGGTTGCTAAGTGATTTAAGGGCATTACGTGTCAAGCGTGCGTCGTTCCAGAATAAAGCAGCATCAATTGCTGAGTGAACGGCGCCTGAAATACGGGCTGCAACTGAAGTTGTGCCGAATGTAGTGCTGTTTGTGCCGAATGTTGTCATTGTCGCAGTCCTTTATAAATGTTGGCCGGGATTGTCCGGTCTTGCAATGAGGCGTCTAGAGCCAAAAATTGAATCCAACAATAACTAAGAATGCATGTTCGATATGCGTTTTGGGCATAGGTAAATGCAATAATTTAGCCATGAAAATAGGGTGTTATTTATGACTTCGCGCACGTTGTTTGTGTGATGTTGAGGCATAGAGTTTTGTACGACGCAATGTTGCCTCTTGGCGAATGTTCTTGTTTCGTGCTATTTGTGCAAAAAAGTAACAACAATGCAGGGCAGGTCACGCAATGGTGCGCGTTTTAGGAATTGATCCAGGGCTTAGGAATATGGGGTGGGGGGTTATCGATGTTGATGGTCCGCGTATTCGCCATGTTGCGAACGGCGTTATCCACTCTGAAGGGGCTGATTTAGCAGTTCGCCTTTTGTCATTGCATCGCGGCCTCACTGAGGTGATGGTGCGCTATGCCCCGCACACGGCTGCGGTTGAGCAAACCTTTGTAAACAAGGATGGCGCGGGAACGCTGAAACTGGGCCAGGCACGGGGCATCGCCGTGTTGGTGCCAGCGCAGGGCGGATTGACTGTCGGTGAATATGCCCCAAATAAAGTGAAGAAAACCGTTGTTGGTGTTGGTCATGCTGACAAGGGCCAAGTTGCGCATATGGTTAAGTTGCAATTGCCCGGTGTTGAGCTGGCGGGACCTGATGCGACGGACGCATTGGCGATCGCCATTTGTCACGCCCATCATGGTGGGGCCAGCGGGCTGGCAGAAGCATTACAAAAGGCATTGGTATGATTGGGAAACTCACAGGACGTCTAGATCACCGCACCAAAGACCATGTTCTGATTGATGTGCGCGGCGTTGGTTATATCGTGTATTGTTCGGAACGGACGATGGCGACTTTGCCCGGGGTGGGCGAAGTTTGCGCCTTGTTCACCGATTTGGTTGTGCGGGAGGACCTGATGCAGTTGTTTGGTTTTCCAACCTTGGCGGATAAGGAATGGCATCGTTTACTCACGTCCGTTCAAGGTGTTGGTGCCAAAGCATCCCTCGCAATTCTTGGCACCTTAGGTACCGATGGTGTGAGTCGCGCTATTGCGCTGGGAGACTGGAATTCGATTAAAGCAGCCAAAGGTATTGGACCTAAGATTGCACAGCGTGTGGTTTTGGATCTGAAAGATAAGGCCCCATCAATCATGGCCATGGGTGGCACGATGGCTCAAGCCATGGGCGATGATGATGGCGAAGTGATTGAAGGCCCTATTTCAAGCCCAGTTGTTCAAAACCAATCGGCACAGGCCGAAGCTTTGTCTGCGCTTGGCAATCTTGGTTATGCGCCCGGTGATTCTGCGGGGGCAGTGGCCCAAGCGGCGGGCGAAAACCCTGATGCTGAAACGTCTGTACTTATTCGTGCTGCATTGCAATTGTTGGCTCCGAAAGGTTAAGGGCGGTGGTGACTGAGCCTTCCACTGGAAGAACGCCGCACCTTGCGCCATGGATGATTTATGAGTGAACCAGACCCAACTTTGCGCCCCGCGCCCATGCCCGAAGATTTTGACCGCGCTTTGCGTCCTCAAGGTTTGGACGAGTTTGTGGGGCAAGCTGAAGCGCGCGCCAACCTGCGTGTCTTTATCCAATCTGCCAAGCAGCGTGGCGAGGCGATGGATCACACCTTATTCCACGGACCACCTGGTTTGGGGAAAACAACATTGGCTCAGATTATGGCACGTGAGTTGGGTGTAAATTTTCGCATGACATCTGGCCCCGTCTTGGCCAAGGCAGGCGATTTGGCGGCAATCCTGACCAATCTTGAGGCGCGGGATGTTCTGTTTATTGATGAAATTCACCGCCTCAATCCTGCAGTAGAAGAAGTGCTATATCCAGCCCTTGAAGACTTCGAACTAGATTTGGTGATCGGTGAGGGGCCAGCGGCCCGTACTGTTCGGATTGAATTGCAGCCTTTCACGCTTGTTGGTGCGACAACCCGCATGGGTCTGTTAACCACGCCGCTGCGCGACCGTTTTGGTATTCCGACCCGTCTAGAATTTTACACCGAGGATGAACTGTTCATCATCGTTGAGCGCAACGCTCGTAAATTGGGTGCCCCCGCCGACGAAGGTGGCGCGCGAGAGATCGCACGGCGTGCGCGTGGAACCCCACGTATCGCTGGGCGTTTGTTGCGCCGCGTTGTGGATTTCGCAGTTGTTGAAGGTGATGGCCGCGTCACGCAAGAACTAGTAGATAGTGCATTGACCCGTCTGGGTGTCGATCGCTTAGGTTTAGATAGTGCTGACCGCCGCTATCTGCGCTTGATCGCTGAAAACTATCAGGGTGGTCCTGTTGGAATTGAAACGCTAAGTGCAGCTCTCAGCGAAAGCCGTGATGCCTTGGAAGAAGTGATCGAACCGTATTTGCTTCAACAAGGTCTAATCCAGCGCACACCGCGTGGTCGGATGTTGGCGCAGAAGGCTTGGACCCATTTGGGCATGGCACCGCCGGCCAAGGCATCAGACCTATTTGGCTTATAGTCTAGAGATTTAAGACGAAGGACACTGAAAATGGATTTTACGGACGTAGAACAATTGTTTACCCGTGCGGATGAGTCATTTGCATTTGCCCGTTGGGGGCGTGGGATTGCACCGGTGGTG
>JABGTH010000246.1 GCA_018647275.1 Paracoccaceae bacterium | reverse complement strand
CTTCTCTCATCATTACAGACCTTCCCTGCCCAATCCATAACCTACTGCGTTTTCGAGATCTTTTCATGACTAAGCGTCATAAGTTTACAAAAACATGACTTGGTTGTGTATTTATTTACAAAATAGTTATGAATTTCAAGGACGTTATTGCGCAATTTTCGAAAACAACGCGATACTAACTTTGCATGTAAATGCATGACGCGTCTGAGGCTGAGGAGACTCATTCGTGTTTTCAAACAATAAGGGAGGATAATTATGTCCACATCAAACCTGACACGTCGTGGGTTGATCAAGAACAGTGCCATCGCTGGCGCTGGCTTTGCTGCACCTACGATCTTCACCGCGTCTTCGGCGGCTGCGTACACAAACGAGCCAACTGGCGGTTCTGTAACACTTGGCTTTAACGTTCCACAATCTGGTCCATATGCTGATGAGGGTGCAGACGAGCTGCGCGCTTATGAGCTTGCTGTTGAACACCTTAACGGTGGTGGCGACGGCGGCATGATGAACACATTCTCGTCCAAAGAACTGACCGGAAACGGCATCTTGGGCAAGAAAGTCGAATTCGTAACAGGCGACACGCAGACTAAATCTGACGCGGCGCGTGCTTCTGCGAAATCTATGATCGAGAAAGACGGCGCCGTGATGATCACTGGCGGCTCTTCTTCTGGTGTTGCGATTGCTGTTCAAGGTCTGTGCCAAGAAGCTGGCGTTATCTTTATGGCTGGCCTTACGCACTCAAACGACACAACTGGTAAAGATAAGAAAGCCAACGGCTTCCGTCACTTCTTTAACGGTTACATGTCTGCTGCTGCTTTGGCACCAGTGTTGCAAAATCTGTACGGTTCTGACCGTAACGCTTACCACCTGACCGCTGACTACACATGGGGCTGGACACAAGAAGAGTCCATCGCCGCAGCGACAGAAGCTATGGGCTGGAACACAGTGAACAAAGTACGCACGCCACTCGCGTCTACTGACTTCTCTTCCTACATCGCTCCAGTATTGAACTCCGGCGCTGACGTTTTGGTTCTGAACCACTACGGCGGGAACATGGTTAACTCTTTGACCAATGCTGTTCAGTTTGGTCTTCGCGACAAAATCGTAAACGGTAAAAACTTTGAAATCGTTGTTCCATTGTACTCTCGCCTAATGGCGAAAGGTGCTGGCGCAAACGTTAAAGGCATCCATGGTTCCACAAACTGGCACTGGTCTTTGACAGACGAAGGCTCAAAAGCATTCGTTAAGTCTTTTGGTACAAAATACGGTTTCCCACCATCACAGGCGGCACACACTGTATATTGCCAAACGATGCTTTACGCAGATGCGGCACAACGTGCGGGTACATTTAACCCATGCGGTATCGTTGAAGCGCTTGAAGGCTATGAGTTCGACGGTTTGGGCAATGGTAAAACATTGTATCGTGCAGACGATCACCAGTGCTTCAAAGACGTTCTGGTTGTACGTGGTAAAGAAAACCCAACATCCGAGTTCGATCTTCTGGAAGTTGTTGAAGTTACGCCAACATCTCAGGTTATCTATGAAGCTGATCACCCGATGTTCGCTGGCGGTGCTTTGGGTGCATGTAACCCAGGCGCGTAATCGCATATTGCAAAGCCTGTCACAACGGGCTTTGCAACCTTGCATTTAAAAATAAAAACAAGTCATTGGCTCCCCCGGTTTTCCGGGGGAAACCACTTACATAGGTTATCGGTGGGACCATGGATCAAATCCTTCTTCAAATTCTAAACGGGCTCGACAAGGGCTCTGCCTATGCGCTAATCGCGCTAGGGCTGACACTCATTTTTGGCACATTGGGCGTTGTTAACTTCGCTCATGGTGCATTGTTCATGATCGGTGCATTCTGCGCCGTAACGCTACAACGCATATTGAACATTTCGACCATCACCGAAGACCCTACAAAGACAGACTTTTTGGGTAACCCTGCCAAGATCAAGACACCTATCGTGGAGACGTGGTTTGGCCCTGAGGTCGGGGCTAGTATAATAGACTGGTCTGTTCCACTTGCAATCTTCTTTGCAATTCCAATTATGGCTGCCGTTGGCATCATCATGGAGCGTGGCCTGATCAAGCACTTTTACAAACGCCCCCATGCAGACCAAATTCTTGTAACATTTGGTTTAGCCATTGTTTTACAAGAGGTTATCAAAGCTATCTACGGTGCCAACCCGATCCCAACACCTGCACCAGAGGCCTTCCGAGGGTCATTCGATTTCGGGACTTATATCGGCTTTGAGGCCAACGCTATTATCTACCCTTATTGGCGGATGGTTTACTTTGCTTTCTCCGCAATTATCATCGCAGCGGTATTTGCCTTCCTTCAGTTCACCACCTTCGGGATGGTTGTACGAGCAGGTATGGCAGATCGCGAAACGGTTGGATTGTTGGGCATCAATATCGACAAGCGCTTTACAATTATGTTCGCGATTGCCGCCTGTGTGGCTGGTCTTGCGGGCGTCATGTACGCGCCGATTAACTCACCCAACTATCACATGGGCATGGACTTCTTGGTTCTAAGCTTTGTTGTGGTTGTTGTTGGCGGTATGGGCAGTTTGCCCGGTGCCGTGCTTGCTGGATTTATGCTGGGTATCCTTGAAGCTTTCGCTTCAATGAACCAAGTCAAAGCAATCTTTCCGGGCATTGACCAAATCATTATCTACCTAGTCGCAATTATCATCATTCTGACTCGTCCGCGTGGCCTTATGGGTCGCCGTGGCGTGATGGAGGAATAAGAACATGTTGAAACTTAATAAAAGCGACACACTGCTGTTCGTCATCGTAGCAGCCATGGTGCTTCTTGCGCCGTTCATCCTGAACCCTTTCCCTCAAGGGTCTTCACTAGCTCAGATGTTCAACGCGGGATATCCCGACTTGATGCAGCGTTTTGTAATCTTTGGCATTCTTGTTATCGGCTTTAACATCCTCTTTGGCCTAACAGGTTACCTTTCCTTCGGGCACGCAGCCTTTTTAGGCATAGGTTCGTATTCAGCCGTTTGGATGTTCAAACTGCTCAGCATGAATGTTATCCCTGCTCTTATCCTATCGATGATTGTTGCGGGTATCTTCTCACTCGCGATTGGCTACGTTAGCTTGCGTCGCTCGGGTATTTACTTCTCGATCCTGACACTTGCTTTTGCACAGATGTCCTACAACCTTGCCTATTCAGTTCTTGGGAATCCATCATCCAGCTACAACCTGACCAACGGCGAAACAGGTTTGCAGGTCTACTCAAACGACCCGCAGTACTTTGCATCCAGCAGTGCGCCCGACACGCCTCACTTGTTCGGCTTGGCGATGAGCGACAGCTCAAAGTTGGATATCGGGTCTTGGCAGTTCACGTTTAACAACGGCTATTACATGAGCGGTATCTTGATGCTGGTTGCTTTTTACATTTCGATCCGCATCTTCCGCTCCCCTTTCGGGATGATGTTGCGGGCTGTGAAGTCTAACCAACAGCGCATGAATTATACTGGCCTGAACACCAAACCCTACACACTTGCAGCCTTTGTTATTTCTGGCATGTATGCAGGTCTTGCAGGCGGTCTACTTTCTTCAATGGACCCACTTGCCGGAGCAGAGCGTATGCACTGGACCGCATCCGGTGAGATCGTCATCATGGCAATCTTAGGCGGTGTTGGTACTTTGATTGGCCCAATCGTGGGTGCCGGATTTAACGAATACTTCAAAAACATCTTATCCAAGATCAACGACGGTATTTTGCACCAGTGGCTGTCTTTCCTACCAGATGGTCTGGAAAACTTCATCGTTGGCATCCTGCACTACTTTGTGGGCAAAGGCTGGCACCTGACATTGGGTCTATTGTTTATGATGGTCATCATCTTTCTGCCAGGTGGCTTGGTTGAAGGCGGTCAGCGATTAGCCAAATTGTTCAAACGCAAGAAGACCGAAGACGGGTCTGACAGCAACAACACCCCTGCGAAATAAGGAGAAACGAAAATGGGTATCCTTGAAGTAAAAAACGTAGGAAAACGATTTGGCGGCTTGCAAGCGCTTGGCGACGTAAATTTAAGTGTGGCTGAAAACTCGGTCCACGCGATCATTGGCCCGAACGGCGCGGGTAAATCCACCTTGCTCAACTGTTTGGTCGGTAAGCTGATCCCAGACACTGGCTCGGTCATGTTTGACGGGCAATCTGTGTTGGGTCGCAAACCTTATGAAATCAATCAAATGGGTATTTCGCGTGTTTTCCAAACACCCGAGATCTTCGGAGATCTCAGCGTGCTTGAAAACATGCTGATCCCTTGTTTTGCCAAACGTGATGGCGCGTTTCACCTAAGCGCCTTCAAAAACATGTTGGCCGACAAAGAGATGGTAGAACGCGCGCAACACATGCTCGAAGAAATGAATATGGCAGGTAAACATGCGATGAACGCAGCTGCCCTGTCTCGCGGTGATAAACGTCGCCTTGAGATCGGCATGTGCCTATCGCAAGAACCGCGTTTGTTGTTGCTGGATGAACCGACTGCTGGCATGGCACGTGCAGACACCAACAACACGATTGATCTGCTCAAGCAAATCAGCGACGAGCGTGACATCACCATCGCCATCATTGAACACGACATGCACGTTGTATTCTCATTGGCTGAACGGATTACCGTTTTGGCTCAGGGCACACCATTGGTTGAAGATACGCCTGACAACATCAAAGGTCACCCCAAAGTGCGCGAAGCGTATTTGGGCGAGACACAAGACGCGGCGTAAGGAAAAAAACATGACAACATCAAACGCCAATCAAGCCGCTTCGGCACCAGCATTCCTATCTATTTGGGACCTGCATGCCTATTATGGCGAAAGCTACATCGTTCAAGGCATCAACTTTAACGTTCATGAAGGGGAAATCTTAGCCCTTCTCGGTCGGAATGGTGCGGGTAAGACTTCAACATTGCGCGCAATTGCACGCCTAGATGACCCACAAGTCAACCGTGGTGAAATTTGGTTGGATCATCAACCACTTCACAACATGTCCAGCTATGAAGCATCTCAAGTTGGTTTGGGCCTAGTCCCAGAAGACCGGCGCATCATCGCGGGCCTAACAGTTGAAGAAAACCTAAAGCTTGCGCAGATCGCACCGCCTATAGGCTGGTCGATCGAACGCGTGTACGAACTATTCCCTCGCCTGAAAGAACGCCGCAACCAAGAAGGTGTAACACTTTCAGGTGGTGAACAGCAGATGCTTGCCATCGCCCGAGCCCTCTGCCGCGATATCAAAGTTCTGTTGCTAGATGAACCGTATGAGGGCCTAGCCCCAGTTATCGTTGACGAGATCGAAAAGACACTTCGCATCATCAAAGACCAAGGGATCACGACAGTGATTGTTGAACAAAACGCTGTGCGTGCGTTGAAACTGGCTGACCGCGCAGTAATTTTGGACACCGGTGGCATCGTATTTGATGGCACTGCGGCTGAAGTTCTCGACAACAAACAACTGCGCGAAGAATATCTCGCAATCTAAGTTCAGTAGCTTGAAAACATGTAAGGGCCGGTTCGAAAGATCCGGCCTTTTTTGTGCCAAATACCCCCATCGGATTACCTTGCCTATCCTTTACAATTCAAAAACTGTGACCTTTTATTCCCTGAGCAAGCTATTACGGGATTGCTCGACGCTATCCCTGTGATAAGTACACTACGCCCGCCAACTGGCAGCCTAGAACCCATTTGTTGTTAGTCTCCCAAGTGACAACGGCTCAGGTCAATGTTGCAATGGCCACACTGCCCTCAAAGAGCACTACTGCAATGGTCGCGGGGCATTGCGCAAAAACAAGAGCTTTTCGGGGCGATGCACGTGCAGTCTGTCAAAGTGTAGAATTTGGAACGCGATGCAAAGATCGCGACCTAAAAGCTCATTTGAAAATTTCGATTCTGCGCCAATACAAATTGGAACGATGCTAAGGCAGGTGCCTAGTACAAGATCGGCATTGACCCAATTCCATGACTTGGGCCCCTCCCAAATCAAAGCAACAACACAACTGCCCGAATGATCCAAAGCCTGTATCTCAAAGACCGAGAAAGCAACGCATTAAGCTAGCCGTCGCGATCAAAATGTCTCTGCTTTCCTTAGGTCAAGCCATCGCATATAAGAGCATCATAACAACAAGATGTCGGTGCGACTTTCATATGCACCGTTGGGACAAGGCTCGGGAAACTATGACAAAAAACATCCGTGACGCAGACGTCGCCTTTATTCAGGCATTGGCCGAAGTACTGCGCGAAAACGATCTGACTGAAGTAAAAGTTAAGCGCGAATATGGTGAAGACGACAGTCTCGACGTGCGAGTTAGCAGACAACAACCACAGCAAGTGATGGCAGCCGCTGTCGCAGCACCTGTGGCCGCAGCTCCTGTTGCCGCGGCACCCGCTGCCGCTACGCCAGCTGAAAGTGCTGATCCAGCATCAGATCCCGGTGCGGTTACATCGCCAATGGTCGGAACAATTTACTTAGCAGCAGAACCAGGCGCACCAGCATTTGTATCAGTAGGTACCGTTGTAGCGGAAGGTGACACTTTGCTAATCGTTGAAGCGATGAAAACAATGAACCACATCCCTGCCCCACGCGCAGGTAAAGTGACACGTATCTTGGTCGATGATGGTTCCGCTGTTGAATTCGGTTCTCCTTTAGTGATCCTCGAATAAGGCGCTAAAAATGTTCAAAAAAATTCTGATCGCAAACCGCGGAGAAATCGCATTGCGCGTCATTCGCGCTGCGCGTGAAATGGGCATCGGTTCCGTTGCTGTTCACTCCACAGCTGACGCAGACGCCATGCACGTTCGCATGGCCGACGAAAGCGTCTGCATCGGTCCACCGTCTTCTCAACAATCTTATCTTTCGATCCCAGCGATTATCGCAGCATGCGAAATTACAGGCGCAGAAGCGATTCACCCTGGTTATGGTTTCTTGTCTGAAAACGCTAACTTCGTTCAAATAATCGAGGACCACGGTCTGACCTTTATCGGCCCAACAGCGGAACACATCCGCGTTATGGGCGATAAGATCACAGCCAAAGACACGATGAAGGCTCTAGGGGTTCCATGTGTTCCAGGCTCCGCAGGTGGTGTACCAACACTCGAAGATGCACAACGCATCGGCGAAGAAATTGGCTATCCTGTCATT
>JABGTH010000122.1 GCA_018647275.1 Paracoccaceae bacterium | reverse complement strand
TGACATTCTTCACGAATGCACAATTGCGGTGAACAAAGGCGAGATCGCCGTGATTGTTGGCCCCAACGGTGCTGGTAAATCCACGGGCATGAAAGCTGTCTTTGGCATGTTGAACCTAAACAAAGGTTCTGTGCGTCTTGATGGTGAAGACATCACTGCCTTGTCCCCACAAGATCGAGTCGTAAAAGGCATGGGGTTTGTTCCACAAACCTCAAATATCTTCACATCAATGACGGTTGAAGAGAACCTAGAGATGGGCGCCTTCATCCGTCGTGACGATTACAAAGACACGATGACACAGATCTATGACCTGTTCCCTATCTTGAAAGAGAAACGGCATCAGGCCGCTGGTGAATTGTCAGGCGGTCAGCGTCAACAAGTGGCCGTGGGTCGGGCGTTGATGACACAGCCAAAGGTTCTGATGTTGGACGAGCCGACTGCGGGTGTGTCGCCTATCGTAATGGACGAACTGTTTGACCGGATTATTGAGGTCGCCCGCACAGGCATTCCGATCCTGATGGTTGAACAAAACGCGCGCCAAGCCCTAGAGATCGCCGACAAAGGCTATGTTCTGGTTCAAGGCGCGAATGCATTTACAGGCACTGGCAAAGAATTGCTGGCGGATCCTGAAGTGCGCAAATCCTTCTTGGGAGGATAACATGATAGATTTCCTAAACGCCTTTGTGGCGCTCTCTAATTTCGTATTGATCCCTGCCATTTCATATGGTGCTCAGCTGGCCCTTGGCGCGCTGGGTGTCACGTTGATCTATGGTATCTTGCGCTTTTCCAACTTTGCCCATGGCGACACGATGGCCTTTGGCGCGATGTGTACGATCCTTGTGACGTGGTTGTTTCAAAGCTGGGGCATCTCATTCGGGCCGCTTCCAACCGCCCTACTCGCTATGCCGTTTGGTATATTGGCGACTATGGGTTTGGTACTGTTCACCGATCGTTATGTGTACAAGTTCTATCGTGACCAAAAAGCCAAGCCTGTGATCCTTGTGATCGTCAGCTTAGGCGTAATGTTCATTCTGAACGGCCTGGTACGTTTTATCATTGGTCCGAACGATCAGCGTTTCTCTGACGGTGAGCGGTTCATTATTTCTGTACGTGAATTTAAGGCATTGACCGGTCTGAAAGAAGGTTTGGCGTTCAAAACCACCCAAGGCATTACCATTGTTACTGCTGTGATTGTTGTGATCGCCCTATTCTGGTTCCTGAACCGCACCCGCACTGGTAAATCCATGCGTGCCTATTCTGATAACGAAGATTTGGCGTTGTTGTCAGGTATCAATCCAGAGCGTGTGGTTTTGGTGACATGGTTGATCGTTGCCGCTTTGGCGACTATCGCTGGTACGCTGTACGGCCTCGATAAATCGTTCAAACCTTTCATCTTCTTGCAATTGTTGTTGCCAGTCTTTGCCGCGGCCATCGTTGGTGGTTTGGGCAGTCCATTGGGTGCGATTGCGGGTGGTTTCACCATCGCATTCTCTGAGGTGATGATCACTTATGCGTGGAAAAAGGTTGCGACCTATGTGGTGCCAGAATCTTGGGCACCGGACACATTGGTCCAGTTGCTGTCTACCGACTATAAATTCGCAGTTAGCTTTGTGATCTTGATCATCGTGCTGCTGTTTAGGCCAACAGGCTTGTTCGCGGGGAAATCAGTATGAGCGATTCAGTCCGAAACACGATGTATTTTGCAGGCGTCGCCCTGCTCATCATCATCACTGGATTTGTCCAAAGCTGGAACACTGCTTTGTTTATCCTTAACTTTGGCCTGATCAGCGCGATCATGGCTTTGGGTGTGAACCTGCAATGGGGTTTTGCTGGCCTGTTTAACGTTGGCATCATGGGCTTTGTTGCTCTTGGTGGTTTGGCAACTGTGTTGGTGTCCATGCCTGCCACGCCGGGCGCATGGCAAGCGGGCGGCGCATCTGTAATTGGCGCGTTGGTGTTGGGCGCTGCGACTGTTGTAGCCGCCGTGATCCTAATGACCAATATGAAAGCCAGCAAATTACGCAGCTTTAGCGTCTTTGGTGTGTTGGTTGTAGGTTTCTTCGTTTATCGCGGATTGTTTGATCCTGCGGTTGGCCTCATCGAAGAAATCGATCCAGCGGCAACTGGCTACCTTGGTGGTCTAGGATTGCCAGTGTTGTTGGCTTGGCCTGCGGGTGGTTTGTTGGCCGCTGCGGTTGCTTGGTTGATTGGTAAGACAGCACTTGGTTTGCGCTCTGACTATCTGGCAATTGCGACTTTGGGTATTTCGGAAATCATCATCGCGGTGATGAAAAACGAAGACTGGTTGGGCCGAGGGGTTAAGAACGTTGTCGGCTTGCCGCGCCCTGCCCCTTATGAGGTTGATCTGCAGAGTAATGCCGCCTTTATCGAACGCGCGAATGGCTTGGGTTTTGACGCTGTCACTGCCTCAACCCTGTGGGTCAAACTGATCTATGCAGGTTTGTTCACTGTCGTCTTGGTCATCCTGTTCGTCATGGCACAGCGTGCGTTGCACAGCCCATGGGGCCGTATGATGCGCGCCATTCGCGACAACGAGTTTGCCGCTGAGGCTATGGGCAAGAACGTCACTGCCCGTCACTTACAAATCTTCGTGCTTGGCTCCGCCGTATGTGGGATCGCTGGAGCGATGATGACGACGCTGGACGGTCAGTTGACGCCAGGCACATATCAACCGCTGCGCTTTACCTTCCTGATCTGGGTTATGGTGATCGTTGGTGGATCTGGGAACAATCTTGGGTCCGTCCTCGGTGGTTTTTTGATCTGGTGGTTGTGGGTCATGGTAGAGCCGATGGGCAGTGTCTTGATGAAATTTGTCACCTACGGCATGGCGGATGGCTATTGGTTAAAAGATCACCTGCTCGAAAGCGTCGCACACATGCGTCTTTTGACAATGGGTCTGGTTTTGCTTCTGGTCCTTAGGTTCAGCCCACGTGGTTTGATCCCTGAGAAATAAAATCATCTCACAAGAAATAGAAAAGGCCCCGACAGGAGACTACGGGGCCTTTTTTCGTTTGTGGGTTTTAGTGCTTTAGGCAGAGTAACTGCGATCCTCACCGTGAACTTCATCCCCCTGCAAAGCAGGATTGAAGACAGATATCAAAAACATATCCATCCCATCATCCACCGACAGCGTGTGATTGTCGTGCTGGTCCAGCACATAGAAAACGACCGCCTTGATTTTATGTATGGCGCCGGTGGCATGATCCTTCTCGCCCCCTGTGCCAAAACGCAATAACACCCCACAAGGTGGTTTTGTATTCAATGGTGAGCGAAGCACCAGACTGCACGATGGTTTCGATTATGGAAAAGCCCATGCTGTCGGATTTCATTAACATCCGCAGGCTACTCCACCCCAGCCGAGAGGCATCGCGCGCACTGCCGTGCAGATCGTTTGCGTCTCGAACAATAATACTCAGCGCCCCTTTGTCCCTTTGAGTTCCTTCAAAATGACAGACACCACTACCGCACCCAAACCGTTAGGTTTGCGTTTACGGTTTGGGCGAGAAGTTGAGCGTGAAACACGTGTTCCATTGTAACGCACGCTGCGTTGAACTTGCAGATTGCTGGATGTTTTTCTTCCTCGGTATTTGCCTCTGCTTGTTCAACTTCAAGCGCTGCGGCTTC
>JABGTH010000160.1 GCA_018647275.1 Paracoccaceae bacterium | reverse complement strand
AAGAACTGAATTATGACCAAGCTTTTTGGAACTGATGGTGTACGCGGCACCGCAAATACTTACCCTATGACTGCGGAAATGGCTTTGCGCATTGGGGCAGCGGTTGGACGCTATTTTAAGCGCGATTCAAAGGGCGTTCACCGTGTTGTAATCGGTAAAGACACACGCCTATCCGGGTATATGTTTGAAAGTGCTTTGACTGCTGGTTTGACAAGTACGGGTATGAATGTGCTTTTGCTTGGCCCCGTTCCAACACCATCGGTTGGATTGCTGACGCGTTCAATGCGTGCTGATCTGGGCGTCATGATTTCAGCCAGCCATAACCCAGCAATTGACAACGGCATCAAGTTTTTTGGCCCAGATGGGTTTAAATTGTCTGACGTGGCTGAGGCTGAAATTGAAGCGTTAGTTTCTGAGGGTGTTGTGCCGATTGAGCCCGACCAGATTGGTCGCGCCAAACGTATTGATGATGGTCGATTCCGTTATATCGAACGTCTTAAGTCCTCATTTTCACGGCAAACCCGTCTCGATGGTTTGAAAATTGTCATCGATTGTGCGAATGGTGCAGCCCACCGTGTTGCCCCTGATGCCTTGTGGGAGCTTGGTGCGACAGTCATTCCCGTAGGTAATTCCCCGAATGGGATGAATATCAACGAAGGTTGTGGGTCTACGCACCCTCAGATGGCTGCAGAAACAGTTGTGGCGCACGGTGCGGATTTGGGTATTTGCCTTGATGGGGACGCTGACCGCGTGATCCTTGTTGATGAAAATGGCGGAGTTGGAGATGGCGATCAGTTTATGGCCCTCATGGCGTCCCGTTGGGCCACCGAAGAGCGTCTGAAGGGCAATGCCTTGGTTGCAACCGTTATGTCTAACCTAGGGCTTGAGCGGTATCTTCAGGGGCAGGGCATTGGGTTAGAGCGCACTGCCGTTGGTGATCGCCATGTTGTCGAACGTATGCGCAGCGGTGGTTTTAATCTTGGCGGCGAGCAATCGGGCCACATTGTTATGACGGACCATGCCACAACAGGTGATGGCCTTATGGCAGGGCTACAATTTATGGCTGAGATGATCCGCAGCGGGAAACCTGCAAGTGAATTGCTCAATTCATTTGAGGTTGTTCCCCAGTTACTCAAGAACGTGCGTTACGGTTCAGACCAAACGCCGCTTGATGATCCCAAAGTGATCGCTGCAATAGCGCAATCTGAAGCGGACTTAGTAGACAATGGCCGATTGCTTATTCGTAAATCGGGCACTGAACCTTTGGTGCGCGTGATGGCCGAGTCCGAGGACGAGGGCATTTTAAACCAAGCCGTCAACAGCATCGTTGCTGCTGTTGAAGATGCTGTTTCGCATTAGGTCTGATTAGAATGACGCAAACGTAAGCTATTTAACCTCTAAACAGCTTACGGAAAGCGCCGAACTGAGATAACCCAACGCCTGCCAAAATCAAAACCATTGCCATGATCAGTGACGCAGGCAGCGGTTCACCCAAGAGCAACGCGCCTAACACAACCGACCAAACCGGCACTTGGTAGTTAGTGATAGACATGAACACTGGTCCGGCTGAACGTATTACCAATGTACGCAAGAAATTGGCAGCTGCGGTTGGTATTAGACCCAAGAGCGCGACTACGATCATCGTTTTGGTCGAAGGCATTGAGGGGAACCCTTCGACAATCAGGGCGATGGGAATGACAATCGCCGCAGACATTATCAACAACACTGTGGATAGCCCAATTGTATCGACCGCAGGCAAGCGGCGCATCATTATGGAATTGACACCGTAGCACATCGCAGCGGTTAAGCATGCAAGCCGCCCAGCGGTTTCTAGCGAGGCCCCAGTGCTTTCAAATGCTTGTGCGCCCAACAGGATGACAACGCCACAAAATCCGATTAAGAAACCAAGTGACTTGCGCCAAGATAGACGCTCACCGGGTACGAAAAAATGTGCTAACGGAAGGACCATCAACGCGATAGCAGCCATAGAGACACCAGCAAAACCGCCTGTAACATATTGCTGCCCCCATGCCAAAAGCATGAAGGGAATTGCGGAGCTCAGGGCACCCATAATCCACATGATGATCTTGGTTTTTTGTGTGGGTGGTTCAGCGAACAGTTTGCCTCCGCGCGCTTGCCACATTGCGTACATAAGAATCGACGCAAAAGCGATGCGGCCAGCGGCTAGCCAAAATGGCGTGATGCCTTCCAGTGCAATTTCAGTGACGAGAAATGTGCCACCCCACGTGAAGCCCAGCAGGACCACCATTATCCAGCTTCGTGCTGTAATTTCAGATATTTGTGTCATATACTTGATATCTCAGGTGAGGTTTTTGCAACAGTCAACAGTCGCTGCAATGCGAGCATTGGTGATGATAGGATCGGTATGCCGAGATCTGTTAAAACATCGTTTGCAACACCCATGGAGGCTTGCGCAAGAACGATACAGTCGGGCGTATTTTCTTGGTCAATGGACTGACGGATTGCACGGTCTATTTCAGCGGAAAACGCTTTCATGTCGCCGGCTGCGAAATAGGGCCAAGCGGCGTCGCACATGATTACCTCAAGGGACGTTGGATCCTCGGCTTCCTTGGCGCAGTCATTCAACAACGCCAAGGTTGCGTCACGTGTGCTCTCAAGGCAAATGGCGACCAATATTTTTGGACCGCTCTTTACTGCGGCTTCCATTAATGGGCGGTCAATTCGAACAACGTTGGGGTTGGTTTGTGCGAAGCTATCAACCAGCGGACCCAGTGTTGAACAGGTGCACAAAACTGCGCCTGTTGTCTGTAATTTT
>JABGTH010000043.1 GCA_018647275.1 Paracoccaceae bacterium | reverse complement strand
TGGGATGTGACTGAGCAGGACTTACCTTCGTGTGAAACACTCAGCCGAGAGGGCAATCTTGAGCCGATTGATTATTCAATTGTCGACACAACGGGCATCCCCGAAGAGCTGATCCACGAAAACTATATTGGCTTCATTAACTTCACCAAAGTGATCGCGTATCGTAAGGATGCCTATGGCGACAATGGCCCTTCCAACTGGGCAGAGTTCTGGGATTTAGAAAACTTCCCTGGCAATCGTGGCATGCACGGCAAGGTAAATTACAACCTTGAAGCCGCGTTGATGGCCGACGGTGTTGCCCAAGATGACGTTTATGCCGTGTTGGCGACGGATGACGGCAAAGCAAGGGCTTGGGCCAAATTGGCAGAGATCGCACCAGAAGTCACCGTTTGGTATCGTGGTGGATCACAATCTGCGCAATTGCTGCGTGATGGCGAAGTAGACGTGATCCACATGGGTCATAACCGCGTGGAGAGTGTGATCGAATCTGGCATTGACGTTGCTTATGCATTCGATGGTGGCACGATGGATGTCGATTGCTTACTGGTGCCTAAAGGCGCGCCAAACGTCGAGAATGCGATGCGCCTGATCAACGAATTGCTCAGTGCCGAGTCGCAGGCGCGGCTGGCAGTTACGATGCCTCTGGGTCCGGTGAATACTGGTGCATTTGGCACTGGGATTATCTCCGATGAGCAGGCTTTGCTGGTCAACACGCATCCCAGCAACTACGGCAAGCAGCTATTGGTCGATCCGAATTTTTACATCGGCCAGTTGGGCGAGTTGACTGAAGAGTTTGACACACTGATCCAGCAGTAAAACAATTTTGGCGCAGTGCAGAATACACTGCGCCCATTATTCTTAAGTTAGGAACCCGCATGTCCTCTGCTGCTCAATCCCTTCCCATTAATGTATCCAACCTGTGCAAATCCTACGATGTGATCAAAGCGCTTGATAATGTGTCGTTAAATATTGCGGCAGGCGAATTCTTGACGCTTCTTGGGCCATCGGGCTCAGGCAAAACGACGCTTCTGATGGCGCTTGCTGGTTTTGTGCGTCCTGATGGTGGGTCGATCCAGTTTGGCGGCCGCGAAATGATTGCAACACCGCCGCACAAGCGCGGCCTTGGCATGGTTTTTCAAAGCTATGCTTTGTTTCCCTTCATGACGGTGGCTGAAAACGTCACCTATCCACTGAAAGTTCGTGGAGTTTCCAAAAGCGATCAAATGACCCGTGTTGAGCGGGCGTTGGATACCGTACAGCTTGGTGGTTATGGGGATCGGCGCATCACCCAGTTGTCTGGTGGCCAAAGACAGCGTGTGGCCCTTGCCCGCGCTATGGTCTTCGAGCCGCAGATTATACTTATGGATGAGCCCTTGTCCGCGCTCGACAAAAAGTTGCGCGAACATATGCAGATCGAATTGAAAACGCTCCATCAGAAATTGGATGCGACTATTGTGTATGTGACCCATGACCAGCGCGAAGCCCTGACAATGTCGGACCGGATTGCAGTGGTCAATCAAGGGCGGATCGAGCAGATCGAGACGCCTGAGCGACTTTATCGTCAACCACACAGTTTCTTCGTTGCAGACTTTATCGGTGAGTCAGTTTCCTTGCCGGTAACGATGGCCAACGATACAGCGCAGCTCAACGGGCGCGTGTTAAAATCCAATTTGCCTATTGCCACTGGTCGCGGCGGCCATCGCTTGGTGATCCGGCCTGAGTTGTTGGAGGTCACCCCAGGTGCTGTGCCTGAAACGGCCAATGATTTATCTGGCAAAGTGCATGACATTATTTACCAAGGCGACAGCGTGTTGGTGATCGTCCAGCACGACAGTGCTGGTCAGATCAATGTGCGCGTCCCTGCCAATCGCGCGGGTCAAACAGGTCTGCCCTCCAAGGGGGAGCGAATTGGTCTTGCTTTACATCCCGAAGACACGATCATCGTACCGGAACATGTGGTATGAGTATCGCCGAGGCCAACGCGGGTGCTAAGACGCTTCAGAACGCAAGCACGCTCAAATCCGAAGAGCGCCGTGAACGCATGACCTTTTTTGGGCTTTCGTTGCCTGCAGTTCTTGCCATTTTGATTGTCGTGTTTGTGCCAGTTTTCTGGCTGTCTTCGTTGTCGTTTTACAATGCTGCTGGTGAACTGAGCTTGGAAAACTACGAACGTATTTTCAACAGTGCGCTTTATCGGCGGACCTTTGTG
>JABGTH010000087.1 GCA_018647275.1 Paracoccaceae bacterium | reverse complement strand
CTTTGCGTGCGAGCATGGCGGCTTCAGCTCCAAGGGCTGACAAAAAAGAACTGCTCAAGACACGAGGGAAGTAACGATAGAAATGCTCACCCATGCGTGCAGTGACTGGGTCACGCGGTGTCGCAACGTAGCGGTGATGGACCAACATGTGTTCTGAGCGAAAGTGTGAATACATTACCATTCCCAACAAGATATCGGCCATTTGGCGTTCCATTTTGTTCTTTTGGTGCATCAGTTCGTGACTATAGTTAATTCCTATCGTCCCCGTAATGACGCCAATACCGAAAAATAGTCCGATCTTTTCCCATGCCCCAAGATGCGAGGCACCCGTGACGTAAGCGATAAGGCCAAAAACTGTGATAAATTGTAACGGTGCCCAAATGATCGTGATGAATCGGTACCAATACAGGTCGTCATCAGTTGCATCCAAATTAACATTGCTCACGGCCAAGTCTAATGCCAAGTCGATCCCTGAGAAGAGATATCATGTGAGGAACGGTAACAGCAGAATTATCCAACCACCCTAAGATGCGCCAATCTAAGACTGGGATAAGCGCCAAGGATACCCAAAAAGGGAGGGCATTCTGAATTTTTGCCGTATCGGAAGCGGAAGTGATCATCGTAAATTCTTTGAGTGGCATAGTGTGCTTTGCGTAGCGATAAATTTGCCTTATTTTTCAATAAGGTCAAATGCTTTGCGCATGACAGTTGGTAAGTCAGAGGGGCGAAAATCGTTGTGCCCTAAAAACAATAGTTGTTCATCGCTGTCTACTGCCGCAGTCATGACGGTCAATAACAGATGAAAATGGGTAAAAGTATGGCGGACCTCGCCTTCTGTGGCTTTCCAGTCGGCAGATGTCGGAGGTGTTCCTGGCGGTCGTGGAGCATCTGAATCAATCCAATCAGAACCAGGAAAACCCAGCATGCCACCCAGTAACCCTTTGTCAGGCCGGCGCTCCATTAGCCATGCGCCATCGGAGCGACGGCCCAAATACACGGTGCCATGGCGTACTGGCTTTGGCTTCTTAGGTGTCTTTTGGGGGAGTTCCAGCGGGGTGCCATTTTTACGGGCTTTGCAAGGCTCCCGCCACGGACAAATGTCACATGCTGGTGATTTTGGCGTGCAAATAGTTGCGCCCAAGTCCATGACCGCTTGGGCGTAATCGCCTGTGCGTAGTTTTGGCGTTAGACGTTCTGCTTTGGCCGTCATTTCCGCCTTAGCTGCGGGTAGTGGTGTGTGAATATCGTAAAGCCGCGCCATCACGCGCTCGACGTTCCCGTCTACCACAACATGACGCAAATCATAGGCGATCGAAGAAATTGCGGCCGCAGTGTAGGGCCCAATTCCCGGCAAGCTTAGGAGGGTCGCGTGATCATCGGGAAACACTCCGCCATGTTCATTCGTGATGGTGCGCGCGCATTTCAATAGGTTTCGGGCGCGGGCGTAATAACCTAAACCAGCCCATTCGCCCATAACATCGCCATCTGCAGCTGCAGCAAGGTCCGCAACTGTGGGCCAACGCGCGGTGAACCGATTAAAATAGTCTTTGACTGCGGCGACAGTCGTCTGTTGCAGCATAACTTCTGACAACCAAATTCGATAGGGATCAGGGCGTACACCGGCCTTTTTTTCAGTTGGTGGCGTACGCCAAGGCATTGGGCGCGCATGAACATCGTACCATTCAAGTAAATTTGAACTGAGATCACGCAATCTTTATGCTCCGAATTGTCTTGTTTCGCTGGTCTGGGCGGGGTGATCCGCTATTATATGTGTCGATAGTAGGGAACATAGCTTTGGTTCAGCGACGCACCAGCACAAAAGGGTTCAAACGCACAGCAACTTTGTTGGGCAACCGAATTCGCACGGCCAGTGAAAGTCGCGGTTTTGCGCAAAGCCGCTTGCTGACCAATTGGGCAGAGATCGCAGGACCAGATATTTCCTCAGTCGCAAGACCTGTCGAAGTTAGCTACTCGCGCGACGGCATGGGCGCGACCCTGACATTGCTGACGACGGGTGCGCAGGCTCCAATGTTAGAGATGCAAAAGGAACAAATTCGTGCCAGAGTTAATTCGGTGTATGGTTATAACGCTATCGCCCGCGTGCGGATCACGCAAACTGCGACCACGGGTTTTGCTGAAGGTCAGGTCGATCTTACCCATCGCCCCAAATCAATAAGCGAAATGATTCCAGACGCAGAAATTGTGAAACGCGCAGTAGAGACAACAGAAGCTGTTGGTGATGAAGGGCTGCGTGCAGCTCTTGAGCGACTTGGCACCAATGTAATGAAACAAAAAACCACCCAGACCTAAGGATTACGATATGAAACGCATTCTTCCAATGATTATCGCTGCGCTTGTCGGCGTTGGCGCGTACTTTATTTTTGTACACGAAACCTCAAGCAGCGTATCCCAATCTGCGGAATTAACCGCACCGGCAGAAGCTGTTGCAACTGAAGTTGCCGATAATGCTGATGGTAACGCTGAAGTAGGCACATCAACTATTCCTGACATGATGATTGGCAATCCGGATGCCAAAGTCACTGTAATCGAATATGCATCCTACACTTGTCCCCACTGTGCTTCGTTTCATGCGGGTACATTTAAGGACCTTAAGAAAAATTACATCGACACGGACAAGATCAACTTTGTCTTCCGTGAAGTGTATTTCGATCGCTACGGGTTGTGGGCATCCATGATTGCGCGTTGTGCTGGGCCAGAAAAATTCTTTGGTTTGACAGACCTGATGTTCCAATCCCAATCTTCATGGACACGTGCAGGCGAGCCAGCGGCAATTATTGATGAGTTGCGCAAACTTGGTCGTCTTGCCGGAATCGATGGTGAAACGCTTGAAGTCTGCTTGAACGACAATGAAAAAGCTAAATCCCTGATTGCTTGGTATCAAAACAAAGCGGGCGCAGATAACATCGATAGCACCCCTAGTTTTATCATCAATGGTAAGAAGTACGCGAACATGAGCTTGGCTGAGATGTCAGAAATTATCGACGCTGAGCTAAAGTAAACTTTCAAGACAATAGTTGGCGCGTCTTTTGACGCGTCAGCCATTCGTCGTTTGGGCGCGGCTACCTTTAGGCCAATGGCAATTTTTTTAATGCCGATTGCAATGCGCTATCATCTTCAAATTGTAATCGAACGGGCAGGGTAATAACCTTTGTTCGAAAG
>JABGTH010000243.1 GCA_018647275.1 Paracoccaceae bacterium | reverse complement strand
CACGCTGCATGGTTTCGCGCCAGATGTCAGCGGGTAGCCCGCCCCCTGTCACGCCTTTTAGCTTCGTATTATCATCATACCCCATCCAAACACCGGCCACGTAATCGCCTGTGAACCCGATGAACCATGCGTCTTTTGCACCTTGGGTTGTCCCTGTTTTGCCAGCAATCTCACGACCCTCAAATTGGGCGCGTTTGCCAGTACCTTGGCTGACGACCTTCTCCATCATCCATGTCAGCTGCCGTGCAGAGCTTTCTTGGATGACCCGCTCTTCAATACCACCACCAATGCCCATCAACGACTCATTGTCGCCAAGCAGACTAAGCTCAACCAAGCCAAACGGAGTCACAGCAGACCCACCATTTAGGATGCCAGCATATGCACCTGTCATTTCCAACAATGTGCTTTCTGATGCTCCCAACGCCAGAGCAGGACCAGCAGCCAAATCACTCTTAATCCCAAAATCGGAAGCAACACGGCGCACCAAATCACGACCAACGCTTTCAGAAATCTTGACTGCAGGGATGTTTAAAGACGCCTCAAGTGCCCGTGCCATCGTCACAGGACCTTCGAATTTCTTAGTATAATTGTTTGGGCACCACTCCCCTGAACCTGCAATATTCAAACAATAAGGTTCATCATTGATCGTATCGAGTGGTGAATACCCAAGGTCTAGCGCTGTTGCATAAACGAACGGCTTGAACGCGGACCCTGTCTGGCGCATCGCTTGAGTTGCACGGTTAAATGCGCCAGTCACTTTGGTCACACGACCACCAACCATGGCACGTACAGCACCATCAGCATCCATCACGACAATTGCAGCTTGCGCCTTTGAGCCAGCAGATACCTTATTATCAAACACCCATTGCAGGCCCTCTTCAGCAGCCTTCTGCAAACGCTGATCAAGGGTGGTGCGAATGATTACATCCTCTGTCGTATTACGTGTGAAGAACTCTGGTCCCGACGACATCACCCAGTCCGCGTAATATCCGCCGACTTGTTGCTTAGCGGCCATAGACAGCACCGCAGGATTGGCCTGTGCAATCGCTTCTTCCTCAGCGGAAACATATCCTTGCTCACGCATCATCCGCACAACAGTTGCAGCTCGATTTTGGGAACGCTGCAAGTTCTTGGTCGGTGACAAGTTAGAAGGAGCCGTCAATAGACCCGCCAGCATCGCGCCTTCAGGAATACTTAAGTTTGATGCATCTTTACCAAAGTAACGTTGAGAGGCCGCCTCAGCACCGTATGCGCCGCCGCCCATATAGGCGCGGTTCAAATAGATCGAAAGGATGTCGTCCTTTGAGTACTTGGCTTCCATCGCAAGTGCAAAAATCGCTTCTTGAGCTTTGCGACTTAAAGAACTGCGGCGACAATCACGAACATAGTCGCCTTCGCTTTTCCACTCGTTCGGATCAAAGGGTTTGCCAAGGCAGAGCAATTTTGCAACTTGCTGCGTGATCGTCGAGCCACCGTGTCCAGACAACGGGCCACGACCCTCACTTAGATTGATGCGCACAGCACTGGCAACACCACGTGGGCTGATGCCTAGGTGACGATAGAACCGCTTGTCCTCAGTCGCCACAACTGCGTCACGCAAATAGGGCGAAACCGTATTTGCCCGCACGGCACCACCGAACTGATCCCCGCGCCAAGCGAATACATCACCTTCACGATCAAGCAACGTGACCGACCCACGGGCACGCCCATCTAGCAACTCTGACAAGTTCGGCAATGTCGTGAATACGTAACCCACGGACAGTAGCAATATTAGAACAACTACAGCACTAGATCGCCAAGTCACATTCCAGATCAAACGGAAGACCCAACGAAACAGCCCAAGAAAAAAACCAAGGATACCGCCGCGCACAGGCCGCTGAGGCTTGCGCCGTTTTTGTGGTGCTTTCTTTGGTTGCTTAGGTTTAACCGTGGATTTGGAATAGCGTTTGTCAGCGACCAAGGGGCGCCTGCGTTTAGAAGTTTTACTCATCACAGCCCTGCCCGGCCTTGTTTGTTTGGCATATCATAGCGCAGCAGGTTTGAATGAACAGGGCCATCATTTCGTCTATTTCGGTTGTTTTTAGCCTAAAGATTAATCAAATATACATTGCCGCACAAATTTTAAGCGTAAATTTCTCTTTTATCCCATTTTTTGTAACCGATCATTCCCGAATCCATCGAAATATCACTTGATAAAACCACCAAATCACAGGGCAGGCCTGTAAGATCAAAGGGGACATCGAATGAAACTAATCATTGCGACGATCAAACCGTTCAAGCTGGAAGAGGTGCGTGAGGCACTTACTGACGCTGGCATACGCGGCATGATGGTAACGGAAATCAAAGGTTTCGGCTCTCAATCGGGTCACACTGAAATCTACCGCGGCGCAGAATACGCGGTGAACTTCGTGCCAAAAATCAAACTCGAGATCGTGGTCAGCGCTGATATGGCCGACGCGATTGTCGAAACAATCATGAATACAGCACAGACAGGCAAAATCGGCGACGGCAAAATATTTGTGCTGGACGTAGATCAAGCAGTGCGCGTGCGCACCGGCGAAACAAACGAAGACGCCCTTTAATTTTGGCGAACGGAGAAAAGATAATGAAACTTATGAAATCTCTTGTTGGTGGCGCAGCTCTCGCTGCTTTACCAACACTCACACTGGCACAGGACGCACCGGTGAATGTCGCTGCTGCGACTGACACTGTGTTCATCCTGAACTCATTGCTCTTCTTGATGGCCGGCTTCTTGGTTTTCTGGATGGCAGCAGGCTTTTCCATGCTCGAGGCTGGGTTGGTGCGCGGCAAAAACGTTGCAATGCAATTGACCAAGAACATGGGCCTCTTCTCACTGGCGGCCATCTTCTACTACCTCATCGGCTATAATTTGATGTACCCACTGGGCACTTGGAGCATCGAAGGTGTTCTATCTGGCATTTGGGGCGTTGGCGTTCTTGAAGAAGTTGGCGTTACCGCTAATGCAGCAGACGACTACGGCTACGCAGCAACTGGTTCTGACTTTTTCTTCCAGTTAATGTTCTGTGCAGCAACCGCATCTATCGTGTCTGGTGCAATGGCTGAACGTATTAAACTATGGCCTTTCCTGGTGTTCACAGTGATCCTGACATCCATCATCTACCCACTCCAAGCATCTCGGAAATGGGGCGGTGGTTTCTTGGACGCAATGGGCTTCTTGGACTTTGCGGGCTCAACTGTCGTGCACTCTGTAGGTGGCTGGGCTGCTTTGGTTGGCGCGCTGATCCTTGGACCACGCATCGGTAAATACAAAAACGGCAAAACAATCCCAATGCCAGGTTCAAACCTGACACTTGCGACACTGGGCACGTTCATCTTGTGGATGGGTTGGTTCGGATTTAACGGTGGTTCACAATTGGCCATGGGTACTGTTGGCGATGTTGCAGACATCTCTCGCATCTTCTCAAACACCAACACAGCGGCCGCTGGTGGTTCTTTGGCAGCTTTAATCCTAACACAACTGCTGTATAAAAAGCCTGACCTTACAATGGTTCTGAACGGCGCGTTGGCAGGTCTTGTTGCTATCACTGCTGAACCTTTGACACCTACATTGCTAGAAGCAACACTGATCGGTGCTGTTGGCGGTGTGATCGTGGTCTTCGCAGTACCAATGCTTGATAAACTGAAAATCGACGATGTTGTTGGTGCGATCCCAGTTCACTTGTTCGCTGGTATCTGGGGCACAATCGCAGTTGTCTTCACAAACTCTGACGCATCATTGGGCACACAATTGTACTCAATCATCATGGTCGGCTTGTTCACAGTTGTCGCCTCTGCAATCGTATGGTTGGTCTTG
>JABGTH010000285.1 GCA_018647275.1 Paracoccaceae bacterium | reverse complement strand
TGATGATAAAAAAATAACGGCAGAATGGCGTGATAGATTTCACGGTAATCTTGATCAAGACAGTCGTCGCCTCGCTGAAAGTTCAAAGGCGCTGGTCAATTACTTAGACAGTCAGTCAATGGAACAAGGGGACCATACGGTTGGATCGCCACGAGAGGAGGTCGATATCTTCCTTGCTGACAACAACTATTCTTTTGAGAGCCTTGAAGCTGGAACAACGACTGTAGAAGAATTGGTTGTGAAATCGGAGCGACTTGTATCTGAATCCGCGCGTCACATCGCAAAGGGAATTCTTCAGCAACTTAAGCTAGATGCCAACGATGTTGGTTCAAAAGATCTACAACATCAGCTCGGGCTGGTTGGTTTGGACCCAATTTTGTTGGCAACGCACTTTGCCGTTTCGGTATCAACCATTTTGCGTCGTTTGAGTTCATTGACCGATTTGAATGCGGGCTTAGTCGTTTGCGATCGAGCAGGGAGCCTCTTGTTACGTAAGCCTACAAAGGGCTTCACCATCCCGCGTTTTGATGCGCCATGTGCATTGCTGCCGCTTTTTGATGGATTGAGCAATGTTGGGCAAATTTCGCATGGTAGGATCGCGCTTGCAGGGCGTTCAGAAGTGGAATTTGAATATTTTGCGGTAGCGGAACCGGTTTCAAAACCCTCATATAACATTGCGCCGTTGATACAGGCGACAATGCTTGCTGTGCCATTGAGTTCTGGAAGAGTGCCAACTTTATTACGGGCAACTGAAATTGGGGCGACCTGTCGTGTTTGCCCAAAGGAAGATTGTCCCGCCAGAAGGGAACCTTCCATTTTAAGCAGTGGTTTTTAATGCAAGTTTTGACAGCTTGAGTAAAAGCATAGATAATTGGGTAAATTTTGGTCGTGAATATACGGGTGGCACGACGATCACCTGAGTTGCGGCCAAACAGTGGGGGACGATCGAACATGAAAAAACGTGTTCTATTGGTTGAAGATGAACCAAATATTATCGAAGCAATTACGTTCTTGTTGAGTCGAGAAGGTTGGCATGTGGATACCCAAAAAGACGGCGCAACTGCTGTAAGGCGGGTCCGCGAACTGCAGCCAGATCTGTTGATGCTAGATCACATGTTGCCTGGTAAAAGCGGCTTGGACATCCTCAAAGAACTACGGAGTGATGACGAATTAAAATCCTTGCCAATTTTAATGCTGACAGCACGCGGGCAGATGCGCGATCGTGCCGAAGCTGAAGCTGCGGGGGTCAGCCGTTTCATGACAAAGCCCTTTTCCAATACGGAAGTGTTGGCTGCAGTCCGTGATTTGATGCGGAACTAATTGATGCTACCGCCTCCATCAGCATTAGTCTTTCTAGAACGCCGTGGCTACCGACAGCGCCGTATGATGGACGCAATTCGTCTGTTGCCGCTCGTGGGGTTGCTGCTTTGGTTGCTGCCGACTCTTTGGGCTGCCAATGGTAGCGATGGAGTTGAACCCGTACGCATGTCTCAGGCGATCGTTTATGTTTTTGGAGTATGGGTTTGTTTAATCCTATGTGCAGGCACCTTGTGGCGTTACCTCAAAGGTAGCGGCGACGACGTTGGCACGACAGAACATGCAGTGAAAACGGACCCAAAATAATGGCATCAATCAACCTGCTCATTGCGGTTTGCCTTATTTACGTTACTTTCCTGTTTCTAGTTGCCTTTGCCGCTGAACGGGCCGCGGCTCAAGGTCGTGGAAATTGGCTTCGTTCGCCGCTGGTCTATACACTATCGTTGTCGATTTATTGCACGGCTTGGACATTCTATGGTGCGGTTGGGTACGCTGCGCGATCGGGAATGGAATTCGTAACAATCTATCTGGGGCCCTCACTTGTTATGATTGGGTGGTGGTGGTTTCTGCGCAAACTGGTCCGTGTTGGTCGGACCCAACGTGTAACCTCTGTAGCAGACTTGATTTCATCGCGTTACGGAAAATCCAACGTGCTGGCGATTGTTGTTACCGTTATGGCTGTTATTGGGGTGACCCCTTACATCGCGCTTCAATTACAATCTGTTACACTATCGTTATCGATCTTCTCTGATCCAACAGGAACGACAGATGGTGGAATGAATCTGGTGTCGGCTGGCTTTTGGGTCGCGCTTGGACTTGCCTTATTCACGGTGTTGTTTGGGACGCGAAATCTAAACGCCAACGAGCGTCACAATGGTGTGGTGATCGCAATCGCGGTGGAAGCTGTTGTTAAATTAGTTGCCCTTTTGGCAGTGGGTATTTTCGTGGTTTGGGGGGTAGCTGGTGGTCTTAGTGAAATGATGACCCATATCGACAACTCTGAAATTGGCCAATGGCAGGTGGATGGAAGTCGTTGGACCGCGCTAACGGTTTTGTCTGGTGCTGCATTCCTTTGTCTTCCACGCATGTTTCAGGTTCTTGTTGTTGAAAATGATGATGAGCGACACCTACACATCGCATCGTGGGCGTTTCCGATCTACTTGATGATGATGAGCCTGTTCGTGGTCCCGATTGCCGTTGTTGGACTTGACCTATTACCTGAAAATTCCAATCCCGATTTATTCGTCCTTACT
>JABGTH010000044.1 GCA_018647275.1 Paracoccaceae bacterium | reverse complement strand
GGTTTTGTGTGCTGTCGTTGCAGTTCAGCTAATTTTTGAGACATGTGTAGTGAAAACGAATGAAAAAACAATATTGTTACGTTGTGCGAGTCTTTTGAGGTGTGTTCCGTTGAATTTGAAATTGGATAAACTTCAAATTACGGATACGTTGGCGCTGACTAATATGCGCGGGACCTTTACCACCAAAAACGGCTTGAACGGCAGTTTCACCGCGGGGCTGAATGGTGGCACACAAATTAAGGGACAAGTTTTGCCGCAAAACGGGCGCTCAGCGGTGCGGATTAAATCGGACAATGCAGGTGGCGTGTTCGCATCCGCAGGTCTGTTGAAACATGCGCGGGGTGGTGATTTGTCTCTGGCCTTACTGCCGGTTGGCAAAGATGGCGCGTTTGACGGTAAGCTTTATGTTGAAAATACCCGTGTGAAAGAAGCGCCAGCAATTGCGGCCCTTTTGAATGCTTTAAGCGTTGTGGGCATACTTGAGCAAATGGGTGGATCGGGCATCCACTTTCAGGAAGTTGAAGCAGACTTTCACTTAACGCCGTCCACGATGACACTTATTAACGCCAGTGCCGTTGGTCCATCGATGGGTATTTCGATGGGTGGGGTATACGCCGTGGATACGGGCATCCTTAATATGCGAGGAGTTGTGTCGCCGTTGTTCTTCTTGAATGGCATTGGTAGCATTTTCACCCAAAAAGGCGAGGGGCTTATTGGCTTTAACTATGGCTTAAGTGGGCCTGCCAAATCCCCCAAAGTCAGTGTGAACCCATTGTCCGCATTCACGCCCGGAATGTTCCGCGAGATGTTCCGGGCACCCGCGCCAAAAATACAAAATTAATACGCCGCGCTAAAGCCACCCGATCTTTCATCCCAAGGTTACAACGCTAATACTTGATGATCTTTTTACAGGACTGTATGGGCCATTTTATGCAGCTTTCAGATTTTGATTTCGACCTTCCCGAAGACCTTATTGCGACCCGCCCAGCGGTGCCGCGCACGTCCGCACGTTTACTGGTCGCGCAAGGTGCCCAGACAAGGGATGCCCAAGTGCACGACCTTGGGAAATGGCTGCGAGCAGGGGATCGAATGGTCCTTAATGACACCAAGGTTATTCCGGCGCGATTGTCGGGCACCCGTGCACGCACTTCGGCCCAAGGGCTAACAGAAGCACGTATTGACGTGACCTTGCTTGAGCCACAGCCAAAGGGCACGTGGGCTGCGTTGCTAAAACCACTGAAAAAAGTGAAGCTTGGGGAAGAAATCCAATTTGGTGCAGGATTATCTGCAACACTTGAAGGTGTTGCGTATGGTCAGGGCCATTTGCGGTTCAACCTTCGAGGCGATGATTTCGAGGCCGCGTTGAACGAGGCAGGCGCAATGCCATTGCCACCCTATATCGCTGCTAAACGCCCCGCTGATGAACAAGATCACCACGATTATCAAACCGTTTTCGCGACGCACACAGGCGCAGTTGCAGCCCCCACAGCCTCTTTGCACTTTGATCAGGGCCTTCTGGACGACTTGGCTGCTCTTGGCGTGCAGTTCAGCCGTGTGACCCTACATGTGGGTGCCGGTACATTCCTGCCCGTTAAAGTCGATGACGTTCTCACCCATAAGATGCACTCCGAATGGGGCCGTGTCAGTACGCAAACTGCTGGTGAAATCAAAGCGACCAAAGCGGCTGGTGGGCGCGTGATCCCTGTCGGTACAACGGCGCTGCGCCTAATTGAAACAGCAGCGTGTGGTGGCGAAATAGAAGCATGGGAAGGGGACACAGACATCTTCATCTACCCTGGCTTTACCTTCAATGTGGCTGACGCATTGATGACCAATTTCCACCTGCCGAAATCGACATTGATGATGTTGGTTTCTGCGCTTATGGGGCAAGATCGATTGCGCGAAATTTATGATCATGCCATCGCACAAAACTATCGTTTCTTCTCATATGGCGACTCTTCATTATTGGTCCCTGATCAAGCGGATTAACGCCAACGAGACGAATACGACTTATTTGATGTCGTCTCTGGCGCGGACCGCGATCATGCAAGCTGCGACAGGGGAGGTGTTAATTGATATTTTAGGCGTGGAGCGTCGTCATGTTACAAGTTATTTCCAGCGCGTGGGCACTGTTGCTTGGTATGGGCCTATTGATGGTCGGCAACGGTATGCAAAGTACGCTATTAGGTGTACGCGGCCAGATCGAAAATTTCGGTACATTCGAAATGTCTGTGGTTATTTCTGCATATTTCATTGGTTTTCTCGGCGGTTCCCGCATGGCACCAAACCTGATCTGCAGGGTTGGGCACGTTCGGGTCTTTGCAGCATTGGCCTCCCTGATTTCAGCGGTGATGATCCTATATCCCACGCTTGTTAATCCATGGGTGTGGGTTTTGGGTCGTATCTTGATCGGGTTCTGCTTTTCTGCGGTGTTTGTGACGGCCGAAAGCTGGCTAAATGATGCGGCAAGCAACGAAAACCGTGGGCAAGCGTTGTCGATCTATATGATTGTACAGACGGCAGGGATCGTCTTGGCCCAAGGGCTGATGGTGACAGCGGACCCATCCGGCTACGTGCTGTTCGTGATCCCATCCATCCTTGTGAGTATCGCAATCACACCTATTTTGCTTTCTATTAGCCCGACACCTGCCTTTGAAACCACCAAAGCGATGAGTTTGCGCGAACTGATGGGATTTTCCCCCTTGGGCTGCGTTGGCATGTTCTTGTTGGGAGGTGTGTTCTCTGCCCAATTTGGGATGGCGTCGGTTTACGGGTCTGAGGCTGGATTGTCCGTTGGTGAAATTTCAACATTTGTTGCAACCATCTTTATCGGCGGCATGATCACTCAGTACCCAATCGGGTGGCTGTCTGACCGCATGGATCGCCGCGCGTTGATTGTTTTGACCGCAGCTGTTGGTGCTGTGGGTGCCAGCATTGGTGTGATGTCAAACGGCGATTTCACTCTCATACTAGTAGCTGCGTTTTTGATGGGAAGCACGTCTAATCCACTGTATTCACTGCTTCTAGCATACACCAATGACTTTTTGGACCACGAGGATATGGCTGCGGGTTCGGGCGGAATGATCTTTCTAAACGGTCTTGGTGCCGTAAGTGGCCCGTTGATAACCGGGTGGATGATGGGTGTTTTTGGCCCCTCTGGTTTCTACATGCTGATTGGCGTTCTGTTCTCGATGCTTGCGATTTACGCCGTCTACCGTGCGACCCAGCGTCCTGCGATTCCTGTTGATGAAACAGGTAGTTTTGTTGCGATGTCCCAGTCTGCAATGACACCTGTTGCGATGGAAATTGCGCAAGAATACGCGATTGAGACCGATCTGGAGGACGAAAGCGAAATCCCTGCCGAATAATATGACGCACTTTTTGGAAATAATGACTGTTCTTTTTTACAAGCTAGGCTAACGTCGATTTATTGACGCTATGGAATTGCAGGAGAATTCACCATGGTTGAGCCGGATGATGTGCTGCGCTTTTGGTTAGATGAATGTGAACCAAAACAATGGTACGTGCAGGACGACGCACTTGATCAAGAAATCCGTGATAAATTCATGGAAGCATGGGAAGGGGCCTGTACGGGCCGTCACTCACTGTGGCTGACCTATCCCAACGGTGCATTGGCTTACATCACACTGATGGACCAATTTCCACGGAACATGTTCCGCGGTTCAGGCAAAGCATTCGCATCTGACCGCGCTGCGTTGGCCGCAGCCAAATCCGCGATTGATAAGGGATGGGACATGCGGGTCGATGAACCCGCGCGACAGTTTTTTTATATGCCGCTGATGCATTCTGAAAACCTATGCGATCAGGAACGTTGCGTACGCTTAATGTGCGACCG
>JABGTH010000240.1 GCA_018647275.1 Paracoccaceae bacterium | reverse complement strand
GTACAGTGATCGACGTTGTTGTGCTTGAACCCTTCTCGGATGAATTTTTGGAACAAATAGGCTTCTTCATTGGTGCATTTGGCAGACCCAAAACCAGCCACTTCGCGCCCGCGCCCCTTCAGGCCATTCGCGGCAAAATCCAGCGCCTCATTCCAAGTTGCTTCACGGAAAACACTGCCCCAATTCCCGGGGTCAACATTCAACCCCTTGGCGGGTGCATCGTCGCGCCGGATCAACGGTTTGGTCAGACGGTGATTGTGGTGGATATAGTCGTAGCCAAAGCGGCCTTTGACACACAAACGACCCTCGTTTGCAGGACCATTGATGCCCTCAACATACTTCACCTTGCAATCTTTGACCTTAATCGAAATCTGGCAACCCACACCACAAAACGCACAAACACTTACTGTTTCGCTATCAAAATCTTTGCTGTCCCCAACGCCGTCACCCGCAGTCACAGCGGTAGGCATCAAAGCACCTGTTGGGCAGGCTTGAACGCATTCGCCACACGCCACACAAGATGAATTACCCATTGGGTCGGCCATATCAAAAGTAGGATAGCTGTCATGGCCACGGCCCGACATACCGATCACATCGTTGACCTGAACCTCACGACATGCGCGCACGCACAAACCGCACGAAATACAAGCATCCAAGTTAACAGACATCGCAACGTGACTGTCATCCAACAACGGAATGCGACCCTCTTCCAATTTTGGAAAACGGCTCTCTGACACACCATTCAACTCGGCCATATCCCACAGGTGTGCTGATTTATCATGGGCATCTTCACGGGCTGGTTGGTCTGCAACTAACATTTCAACCACCATCTTGCGCGCATTCTCAGCGCGAGCGGAATTGGTGGTTACCACCATGCCATCCAACGGCTCCCGAATACATGAAGCGGCCAACGTACGCTCACCGTCGATCTCAACCATACAGGCGCGGCAATTGCCATCAGGGCGATAGCCAGGTGCTGGCTTATGGCACAGGTGAGGGATAACAAGTCCACGACCATTGGCCACTTCCCAGATTGTCAGGCCAGCTTCGGCCTCAACTTCTGTGCCATCTAGCGTGAATTTCACTGTGTCGGACATGTGGTGCCTCCCTGTATCTTAGACCTCTCTAACAAACTATGAGGTGAATTCGGGCATCCAATCACGACATTCATACTCGAATTTACGCCAAGACATGTGGCAACTCCAACTTCATCTTACCAAATAAACTCCCCGCGAAACGTCCCGCCCCTTCCAACCCGCGCAGACCTCACTTATCCATTTGGAAACCGTACAAGGAACCTACATGTCCCACATCACCCTCATTCGCCACGGACAAGCAAACTCCACCGCGACAGACGAAGCCAGTTATGACCGCCTCAGCGCCCTTGGGCACCAACAGGCAAAGTGGTTGGGCGAACACCTCATAGACACAAACCAAGTGCACCAAAACCTTTTTACAGGCACTTTGCGCCGTCACGCAGAAACCGCTGATGGTATGGCCACAGGCCTCGAACCGATCCGTGACGAACGTCTAAATGAGCTTGAATACTTCACACTCGCCACCGCACTTGAAGCGGAACACGGGCTCGCTATGCCAACTCAACAATCAGAATTTGCTCATCACTTACCCCGCGTTTTTGAGGCGTGGCAAGCGAACAAAATCGAAGGGGCACCAGAACGCTTTAGTGACTTTGAAACACGTGTAAACGATGTAATCAAAGACATTTCTGCACGCCCTGGCCCCTCATTGGTTGTCACATCAGGCGGGCTCATTTCTATGGTCATGCGTCAGCACCTTGATTTAGATATTGTCAAAATGGCCAATCTAGCTCTTGCCATAATGAACAGCTCGATCCATCGTTTGCACCCAATCAGTGGCACAATGTCACCTGTGATGTTCAATGCAGTTCCGCACCTCGAAGCAACCGAACGTCAGCACGCACAAACACACGTTTAAAGAATAAAATCATGAAATTGTTTTATGCTCCAAACACCATTTCGATGTCAGTTGCCATCGCGTTACGAGAGGCAGGCCTTGGGCATGAGTTGACCCGTGTAGACTTTACCAAAGCTGAGCAAACCAGCGATGCCTATCTAGCTAAAAACCCAAAAGGTCGCGTGCCAACTTTAATCGTTGGGGACAAGGCACTCACCGAAACAGGTGCCTTACTTGAATATATCGCAGCATTGGTTCCCGAAAAAAAGCTTGTGCCAACTGATCCATTGCAAGCCTTCAAAATGCGCAGCGTGATGTTCTACCTTGCCTCCACAATGCACGTAAACCACGCGCATAAAATGCGCGGCTCACGCTGGGCCGATCAACAGACAAGTTGTGACGACATGACATCAAAAGTGCCCCAGACGATGGGCACATCAGCCAGCTACATTGAAGACGAATGTTTGCACGGTCCCTTCATTTTGGGTGATACGTTCTGTGTCGCCGACATCTATCTATTCAACGTGTGCACTTGGCTTCCAGGCGATGGCGTTGAGGTCAAAGATTACCCGAAACTCGCCGCGCATATGGCAGTCATGGAAACCCGCGCGTCTGTCCAGAAAATCCGTGAACTCGGCATCCTGACATGACACATCTTTGGGTCCGCGCGGAACAACGCGATAACGAAGAACGCGTTGGACTGAGCCCAGAAGGCGCCGCAGCTTTGATCGCAGCAGGAATTGTGGTGACCATTGAGGAATGCCCAACCCGGTGCACACCAATCCAAGGTTACAAAGAGGCCGGATGCCACATTGCGCCCTCCAACACGTGGCCGACTGCCCCGCTTGATGCGATTATCTTTGGTCTGAAAGAACTGCCCGAAGACGGGACGCCGTTAAAGCACAAACATATTATGTTTGGTCACGCCTACAAAGGGCAACCCTCTGGTCAACGGTTGTTACGCAGATTTGTGGCGGGTGGCGGTACTCTTTATGACCTTGAATATCTTGTCGATGGAACAGGGTGTCGTGTCGCGGCGTTCGGTTATTGGGCCGGCTACGCTGGCGCGGCTGTTGCGCTAAAATGCTGGGCTGCACAGCAATCTGGTAAGCGTGTAGGTGCCATGGGCACCTATCCAAATTCCGCGACTTTGGTTGCCGACTTGCAACGCGATCTAGTGAATGTGGCGTCAATCCCAAGTGCATTAGTGATCGGCGCATTGGGTCGTGTGGGCACAGGTGCATCCGACCTATGCGCGCAGCTTGGTGTGACCACAACAAAATGGGATATACCAGAAACCGCAAGCGGCGGGCCATTCCCTGAGGTCCTTCAGCACGACATCTTTTTTAACTGTATACTGGCGGCTCCCGGCACCCCCGTGTTCGTCCCCAAGGCAGCCAAAACCACACCTCGTCAACTCACAGTCATCGGTGATATTGCCTGCGATCCTGACAGCACCTTTTCGCCCGTAAAGGTATATGATCGAACAACAACATGGGCTCAACCTACTCTGCGCGTCCATGACAACCCTCCAATGGATGTGACAGCAATCGACAACCTGCCATCCATGCTTCCAAACGAAAGCTCTCAGGATTATGCCGCGCAATTGCTACCCTCATTGATCGAGCTACCTGATTTGGAAACTGGCGTTTGGGGTCGTGCGAAAAATATCTATTTGGAGCACACCAAAGTACCCTGAAATCTAATCAGCTGAAAATTCGGTAATATAACCAGTCTGGTAAAAACTGGCTGCCCCTGAACAACAGCGAGAAGAAATGCGGGAAGCTTTTCTTAAATGCGGTGTCGTTCATATGCTCAAACATCTCTCGTGCTGCGACCTCGGGTTCCATGATGAACGGCATCTTGAAATCGTTCTTGGCCGTCAATTGCGTTTTAATAAAGCCCGGGTTTGCGATCTGAACTTTTACGCCTGTCTTGCGTAGGTCTGCATACATGCATTCGGCCAGCGACATCGTTGCCGCCTTGGATGCTGTGTAACCAATTGATCGCGGTAATCCGCGAAATCCTGTTAAACTGGATGTGATAACCACGTGCCCATCGTCCTTTGCAACTAACTTTGGCACGACTTGACCCAGAACACGCACGTAGCCGGTGAAGTTGATGTCCACCATCGCAGTAGCCTGATCCGCATTCCATGCTTGGGCACCGAAGGGCCAATAGACCCCAGCCAAAAGAACAATCCCGTCAATATCACCGACTGCAGCTGCAGCCGCCTTCACGCTTACGTCGTCGGCGATGTCCATCACCTGATAACTAGCTTTACCGGGCAGCGTCGCGACTACTTCTGCCAACTTGCCTTCAGAGCGCGCGGACAAGATCACCTCTGCACCAGAGCGGCTCATGATTTGTGCCAGTGCCGCACCTAACCCATCACTTGCACCAACCAACCAATACCGTTTTCCCTGCCATTCGCCCATTATGCCGCATTCTTCAATTCAACATGGGCTGGTCGCATAGTCGCGACAAGCTCAGCAACTTGAATACCAAATTTGCGAAATTGAGACCGATTTACGATTGAGCCGTTGGGTGCAAGATACATCCAATCCACAGTGTTCAAGACGTGACCGCCAGCACTTTCAGGCAACCGAAGGCGGTATTTCAATTGAACCGATGAACCGACCTGATGGCCTTCGCCTTCGCCAACAACGTCTGGTGCCGTTGCCTTTATCGCGCCGTGCTCATCAATTTTTAAGCTCCAGCGCCGATTCTGAACCGATCCATCGTCATAGCGAAACTCTTCACTCATGACACCCTGATTGCCCACCCAAGAACATTCGAAGGCTCCTACAAAACGGCTACTTACGCGCCCGAATGGGCCGTAGATCACACCCTCGCAGGTAATTGGCCCGTTCATGTGTTGGCGTAAATCAAACATCTCTGTCCCGTTCAAATAGTCGCTTGGCTTTTGCGCAACGAAGCTCGCGTATCGTCCACGCAGTACATTCAAGGCGAGCACTAGGGCCGCACCAAGAAGGATATAAAGTAAGCTATTCATAAATCATTCCTCATTAACGGCAGTAAATGCCAACAGGATCAAAGCAAAAATTTTCAACACACACGGCACAGCCGCGTACAACAAAGCCAAAACAAACAAAGAGTGACTTGAGTTACTGTCTGAACCGCTTTCGAAGCCAGCCCACTGCAATGCCGGAAGCAGCAGGACGGCAGAAAATGCGAGCGTAAATTTCGAGACAAATGACCAAAGGCCAAAGCCCTCAGTAGCTGCAGGAGAAATTTCTCCCATCCGCTTAGCGAACATTGCAGGCAACAGCGTCAGATCCGCACCCAAAGCAGCGCCGGAAGCGACACATACGACCGCAAAAGCAAGCCAATCGCCCGCGCCAAAAAATATCGCAAAACCAAAGGCGACAATCGCAAGTGTCATCGAAATCATTAGGGTGCTTTTGGTACCCAGTTTTTCCGCTACGCCCCCCCACAGAGGAACCGAAAATGCTGCAGAAAGGAAAAACAATAGTAGCAGTGGCCCCTCCATTCCCGGAGACATCAAACGTGCTTCGACATAAAATAGAAACAGCGTGGAACTAACGGCAACAGGCGCCGCATTCACAAAAGCGATAATCAACAGACGCCGTGCAATCGGATCTTGAAGCACGGTCTGAAAACCGGCCGATTTTAAGCCCCTGCCTTCCACCCATTCAGCCCGCATCATTGTGCCAGCAACCAAGGCCAAAACTGCAAACCCAATCGCAAATCCACCGAACGGTGCGTCGGTAAAATATAAAAACACCAATGGCGCGATCGCAGCAATGCAAACGCCAAACAGCGCCCCACTTTCCCGCCAGCGCGCCAAACGCAAGTGACCAAATTGCCCCAATGATGATGCGGTGACGACACCTTGTGCGTAAAAGTTTATGGTCAAGAATGAAAACGCCGAGAAAACCAACGTCAGCATCAAGCCAAACCACACCAACGGGGACACCAACGGCTCGACAGCAAAAAGCCCGAGCATTCCCAGCGCCATAACAACGCAGGCGATTGAAATCGCAAATACCCGACGACGACCCAAACGCGCGGATAGACGCCCCAACAACGGGTCTTGAACAACGTCCAGCAATCGCAAAACAAACAAGACTGAACCGAGTGCAGCCAAGGACACCCCGTATTCATCAACGAAATACTTCGGCGCATGGATGTAAATTGGCAGGCCAGCTGCCGATAACATCGCAGCAAAAACAGCATACGCTGGGAGGTTATTTTTGCGCACCTCAATAAGTGATGATGACATGCTCATCCGCGCGAAATCTCTTTGGATGGCGCTTCTGGACAGGAGCGAAAACGCGCCTTTTTCCACCACAGCTTCAAAGCCTGCCAGTGGATCAAACTTAGAACGCGACGTGACCCAAAAGGTCGACGCAATAGCATGTAAAGGATTGCGCTATTGGTAAGCGGTGCGCGGGTTCCAGTCAGCGTTGCAATCACCCCACCATCGCCTTGAGTGTAGTCAATCCAGACACCAATTCTGTCATCGCGGATATTAAACCGAAATTCGTATCCACCCTCCACCGGTTGGAAGGGCGATACATGCATTAGCTTGGTAGATTTTAACCGATCTGTCGCCAGAATTGGGCGTAGATCTGGATGGTGTAACAAATATGAGTGGCGATCCCCAAAGGTGTTAGACACCTCCGCAATGACAGCAATCATGTCATCGGCGGCATTGCGGCAAAGCCAAAAACTAACCGGGTTAAATACGTGACCTAAAACTTTGGGTTGCGCCAGAATTTCAATTCTTGCTACGCCAGTCACTTTGTGTGCTTCAAGCACTTCGCGAACCCATGTGCTGCCGCGGCCGTCCTTTGGAACACCGCCGTGATCCAAATCGTTTAACGCTACGACCCCGCGACCATTACGCGCGAATAATCCAGTGGTAAGAGTTGGAGCATCCGCATCAAGAAGAACGTAGTCGATGGGATAGCGAAAAGCGTTTTTGACCTCGCCTTTGCGACTATGGAACGTCACACCATTGATATGATCAACAGTGTTTCTCACGAGATAAGTTCACATTCCGTACAATTCTTCCTGATCGCGTCCGCAACAGTGACGGCACTTTCAAGACCGTCTTCATGGAACCCGTGACGCAACCAAGCCCCCGTGAACCACGTGCTGTTTGCACCATTTATCGCGCGAACTTTTTCCTGTGCGGCAAGGGCCGCTAGATCATAAACTGGGTGGCGAAGCGTCACCTGATCATAGATCAGCTCTTCACGGATAGTGCGCTTTGTATTCAAAGTCACAAAGTGTGGATCGTCCATTGGGATCGGCTGAAGTGAATTCATCCAATAGGTCAGATCAATTTGATCACCAGTCCCTTTTTCATCTTCAGTATAAACCCAAGACGACCATGTTTGGCGGCGCTTTGGCATAATGCTTTCGTCAGCGTGCAGCGTAACCTCATTCGGTTGATATCTGATCGCACCCAATGCCGCCTGTTCTTCATTCGTTGGGTCAGCCAACAAGGCCAATGTATCATCCGAGTGCGTCCCAAAGATTACTTGATCAAAGGCCTCCCACTCGCCGCCCACAGCTTTAACCTGAACACCGCCTCCATCACGGCGTACCGATTGGACCAGCGAATTCAATCTGATATCCACTTCGTGGCTTCGAAGTGCTGCTTCGAGACGCCGGACGTATTCAACTGAGCCACCATTAACGGTGTACCATTGGTGCTGTCCGGTTGTGTTCAAAAGCGCATGGTTCTCGAAAAACTGTATCATCGCATGTGCGGGGAAATCCATAATTTTTTGCGTCGGCGTCGACCAAATTGCACCCGACAGTGGCAACAAATAGTAATCACGAAACCAAGCACCAGTGCCTAATTTGTCCAAAAACTGAGAGACAGTGATTGTACGGTCTTTGGCCGCTTCAAGCGCGTTTTTATTGAATCGTAAAATATCGCGCACCATGCCCAAAAATTTTGGATTCACAGCATTCATACGTTGAGCAAACAGCGCATCTAGGCTGGCCAGCCCGTACTCGAGGCGACCTCCTCCGATTGAGGCACCAAAACTCATGTTTGACTTCACCACTGGTACGTTCAAGTCAGCGAACAGCTCCGCCATGTGTGGGTAATTTGCGTAGTTAAATACAATGAACCCTGTATCGACAGGCTGATCTCCACGCTTGCCCGCAATTTTGGTGCGTGCGTGCCCGCCAAGCTGCGGCTCAGCTTCGAATAATGTGACCCAATTACGTTCCATTAGTTTGTAGGCAGAACCCATCCCTGAAATTCCGCCACCAACAATGGCGATTTTTTGTGGCGTCGGGTTTGGTCGGTCGAATGGCATGAATATAAAGTCCTATTAGATGTGTTTGGTAGGTATACGCGCCATGCCCGAAATCGGATGTCAAAACGCAAAAAAAGAAATTTGATCCAATTCAGCGCTACAACCGTACATTTGGTATGTCAGCCCATTCACATAATGTGTTACCGAGGGAAAGATCGGTTAACTTTCAGACGGCTGCAACCCGTTTGGTTGCAGTGGGTTCGAAACGCGTGACAGACGAAAACAAACGTAATTTATGGATTTCTCATGTCCGTCGTATTCGTGATGACGCGGACAAGGCAGCTTTTGCAGACCTTTACGCTCACTTTGCCCCGCGAGTGAAGGGCTTTCTAATAAATTCTGGTGCCGATGGTTCCATGGCTGAGGAATGCGCTCAAGAGGTGATGGCGACCCTTTGGCACAAAGCTCATTTGTTCGACCCGTCCCGCGCATCGGTTGCAACTTGGATTTTTACAATCGCACGAAACCGCAAAATTGACATTCTGCGCAAACAACGCCGTCCGGAACCTGAGGACCTCACATGGGGCCCAGAAGAAGAACCCGATCAAACCGACGTTCTAGCGCTGCAGCAAGAAACTGAGATCCTAAGCAAGGCGTTAACGACACTCCCTGCAGCACAAAGAGAACTTATAGAACAGGCGTACTTCGGGGATTTGTCCCACAGCGAGATTGCTAGAAAAACAGGTCTGCCCCTTGGCACGATCAAATCGCGAATTAGGTTAGCTCTCGAGCGCTTACGCCAAACGATGAAATGAACAAAATGATGAGCATAGATATTAAACATCACCTGACGGATGAAATCCTGATGGGCTACTCAGCCGGCACTTTGCCTGAGGCGTTCAATCTTATGGTCGCAACGCACGTTTCGTTGTG
>JABGTH010000224.1 GCA_018647275.1 Paracoccaceae bacterium | reverse complement strand
GTTCTTAAACAGGTGCTAGCCGCGCACCGAATGCGTAGACTGGCGCATAAATTGAGGAAAAAAATGTCTAATAACAATTTTGATGCGGATCACCTTGATACACTAGACCGCGACTTGGGTCGTTTGACAAATCTAGAAGCGGCGACGGCCTATGCGTCACGCCCGATGGTTGGTCTTGGCATATCATTTGTGTTTGTGGTGCTTGCCAGCGTTTTGGCGACTGTCTTTTTTGGTCAGTCTAATAACACGCTCATCGTGATTATTGCTGCTGGTGTTGGTGCTTACATGGCGTTGAACATTGGCGCGAACGATGTTGCCAACAATATGGGCCCAGCCGTTGGGGCTAACGCCTTGTCGATGGGGGCCGCGATTGCGATTGCTGCTGTGTTTGAAAGCATGGGCGCATTGCTGGCGGGGGGCGACGTTGTGTCGACCATCGCAAAAGGCATCATCGCACCTGAAAGCATGCAAACCTCGGGCATCTTTATCTGGGCAATGTTGGCAGCACTTTTGTCAGCTGCCCTTTGGGTGAATTTGGCCACATGGGTTGGCGCACCGGTTTCTACCACGCACTCTGTCGTGGGTGGCGTTATGGGGGCGGGTATTGCTGCTGCAGGTTTTGCAGCCGTGAACTGGCCAACAATGTCCAAGATCGCAGCCAGCTGGGTGATCTCACCAGTACTTGGTGGTACCATTGCGGCAGCGTTCTTGTGGTTCATTAAATCCCGTATCGTTTACCAAGACGATAAAATCTCGGCGGCGAAACGTTGGGTTCCAGTTTTGGTTGGCATCATGGGCGGGGCGTTTTCAACCTACCTTGCTATGAAAGGCCTGAAGAAGATCATCAAGATCGATCTGACCACGGCTCTGTCCATCGGTCTGGCCCTTGGTATCATCATCTGGCTTGTCATGATCCCAGTGATCCGCAAACAAGCTGAAGGCCTTGAAAACCGCAACAAATCTTTGAAGGTTTTGTTTGGTATTCCATTGGTTGTGTCTGCCGCTTTGCTAAGCTTTGCGCACGGCGCAAACGATGTGGCGAATGCTGTTGGCCCGTTGGCAGCGATCGTTCAGGCATCCCAATCAGGTGATTTCACTGCCGCTGTGTCCATCCCGTTGTGGGTGATGGTTATCGGCGCGTTGGGCATCTCCTTTGGTCTGTTCCTGTTTGGTCCAAAGCTGATCCGTATGGTTGGTGGCCAGATCACCAAGCTGAACCCGATGCGTGCTTATTGTGTGGCCCTGTCTGCTGCGATCACTGTGATCGTTGCCAGCTGGTTGGGTCTGCCGGTTAGCTCGACCCACATCGCTGTTGGTGGTGTGTTTGGTGTTGGTTTCTTCCGTGAGTGGGACGCATCCCGCCGTATGAAACGTGCACGTGTTGAAGCGAACCTGCCAGAGCTAAGCTCAGATGAGCGCAGCCGTCGCAAATTGGTGCGTCGTTCGCACTTCCTGACAATCATTGCTGCATGGGTCATCACAGTGCCTGCCGCCGCGATCTTGTCTGCGACATTGTTCTGGCTGATCAGCACAATCGCTGGCTAATCACCTTAGGCTGAAATGCAAAACGGGCAGGGAGATCACACGATCCGCTGCCCGTTTTCGTTTGTTTGGGAGGCGTTTACTTATTCGTCACATCTTCTGCGGCCTGTGCATCGCGGCGACGCTGACGGCGCAGCATATGCCCCACACGAACCGACATAACATGGCCGGCGCGTGTGCGGGTTTTCATCACTGGTGTATTCTCTGATGCATCGCTCGTGGCTTCGCGTTTCAGAATGTAGATACCAGACAACACAATCACAGCTGTGCCCAGGTAGGTCTGCCACTCTGGCGTCTCAGTAAAGATGAAGTAACCAAACACTGTCGCCCAGATGATTTGCGAATACTGCATAGGGGCCACGATTATCGCATCTGTTCGGGTGTAAGCCGCAACCAACAACCACATCGCCGTCAGCACCAGCAGCGTATCAATGGCGAACAGCCCAAGGTCTGCCAAAGGGATTTGTACGTAGACAAAGGGCAGGAACAATGCCGTGATGAATAGGTTCGACATCATTGGATAGATCATCATCACAACGCCGCGTTCTTCCGCGCCGATCTTGCGGGTGATGATGGATACGAATGCACCCGCACAGGCCGCCGAGATGGCCGCGATATGCCCTATCGAGAATTCGGCAGATCCGGGGCGGATCACGATCAGAACCCCAACCAATCCGACAATAATCGCCAGTCCACGGCGCAACCGCACCACTTCGCCCAGCATCGGGATCGCTAGAATGGTGATGATGAGTGGTGAGGCAAAGATGAAGGCGTAAAATTGCGATAGCGGCAGGGCGGTCACCGCGTAAAACGCACAAAGCGCTGCAACCACGCCAACAATGCTGCGGATGGTCATCCAGTAGGGGTGTTTGGGGCGAATGGTGTCCGGCTTTTGATCACTCATCATTACAAGTGTGATGATCGGAAAACTAAGAAGGGCTGTGATAAACACCACTTGGAATGGGGAATAGGTGGCCCCTAATTTCTTGACGATCACGTCATGGGTGGAAAACACGGCGAAAGCGGCCAATGCCATCAAGGCACCCGCTGCGTTGTTGAAAAAGGTTGGAACGCGCATCAGGTTTGTCCTGTTAGTATTTGTTATTTCATCGCTAGCACAGGCTCAGACAGGATCAAGGTGCAGAATGGACAATAGCTTGCCTTGGTCCACCAACCTACCCTTGAATTGAGGGGGCAAGCCAAGGTATGAGCAAGGCAACAAATTCTTAAGGGACAGAGCATATGCGCAGAGTCGTCGTAACAGGTTTAGGTTTGGTCACACCGTTGGCTGATGGTGTCGAAGAAAGCTGGAGCCGCATTCTTGACGGCAAATCCGGTGCTGGACCTATCACTGGTTTTGACACGACGGGCCTTGTCACCACGTATGCTTGCGAAGTTCCCTTGGGCGATGGCACAGACGGTACATTTAACGCTGACGCTTACATGTTGCCAAAAGAGCAGCGCAAAGTAGATACATTCATCCAATTCGGTTTGGCTGCGGCCCAACAAGCGGTTGAAGACTCTGGCTGGATGCCAACAGAAAACGACGATCTAGAACGCACAGGCGTTTTGATTGGTTCTGGTATCGGTGGATTGAACTCTATCGCCAACACAGCTGTGTTGATGGAAGAAAAGGGCCCACGCCGCGTCAGCCCGTTCTTTGTACCGGGTGCATTGATCAATCTGATCTCTGGCCAAGTGTCGATTAAATACGGCTTCAAAGGCCCGAACCACTCTGTTGTGACGGCATGTTCCACTGGCGCGCACGCGATTGGCGACGCGTCCCGTTTGATCATGTTTGGTGATGCGGATGTTATGGTTGCTGGTGGTGCCGAAGCTGCGATTTGTAAAATTGGTATCGCGGGCTTCAACGCCTGTAAGGCGCTGTCCACTAAGGGCGCGGATGATCCGCAAAAAGCCAGTCGCCCATATGACGCTGACCGTGATGGTTTCGTCATGGGGGAAGGCGCGGGTGTTGTAATCCTTGAAGAATACGAACACGCCAAAGCCCGTGGCGCAAAAATCTATGCCGAAGTTTTGGGTTATGGCCTGTCAGGCGATGCATACCACATCACAGCCCCATCAGAGACCGGTGAGGGCGGCGAACGGTCCATGCGCGCAGCATTGCGCAATGCTGGCCTAGAACCATCAGACATTGACTATATCAACGCACACGGCACCTCCACGATGGCTGACACCATCGAGTTGGGCGCAGTTGAACGTATGTTGGACGATCACGCGGCAAACGTGACCATGTCTTCCACCAAGTCCTCAACGGGTCACTTGTTGGGTGCAGCTGGCGCGATCGAAGCGATCTTTAGCGTTCTTGCAATTCGCGACTCTGTTTGCCCACCAACGATCAACTTGGACAATCCGGCGGTTGAGACCAAGATCGATCTAGCGGCCAACAAAAAAGTCGAACGCGAAGTTAAAGTCGCATTGTCCAATTCCTTTGGCTTTGGTGGCACGAACGCTTCTGTTATCTTCGGGAAAGTCGACTGATGTGGCGAAATATTGCGTCTAACGCAGTAACATTCTTGGTGGTTGCCCTGTTCTTGCTGGGCGGCCTAATAGTATGGGGCAAAACCCAATACACGACGGAAGGTCCATTGGATCAGGCGATTTGCTTGCAAGTGGATCGTGGATCAAACATGAAGCGCGTTAGCGTTGATTTGGCTGAGCAAGGTGCTGTGTCCTCTGCTCGGATGTTCCGTGTGGGTGCCGATTACGCTGATAAGACAAGTTCATTGAAGGCTGGCAGCTATTTAGTTGAGGGCGGCGCGTCTATGGAACAGATCGTTTATCTGGTCACCAAAGGTGGCGCAAACACCTGTGGCATTGAGGTTGTGTACCGTATCGGGATCAACCGTGTTGGCGTGCAAGTGCGTGAACTTGATCCCGCAACGGGCCGTTACGTTGAAAAGATACAGTTCAACCCTGCAACGGATGAAGCCCCAAGCGCATTTGCAGCCGTCAAAGACAAAGCCGACACACGTTTCCGCGTAGCATTGGCTGAGGGCGTGACCAGCTGGCAGGTTGTGAACAGCCTTAAAAGCATCGACGTCTTGAAAGGCGAAGTGGCAGAGGTTCCGGCCGAGGGCACATTGGGTCCAGACAGCTATGAAGTGAAACCGGGTGACGAGCGTGCAGGCCTATTGGTACGTATGCAGGATCAACAGGCAAGGTGGATTGCCGATGCATGGGAAGGGCGCAACAGCGCGGTTCCGGTTAATAACCGAGAGGACTTGCTGATCCTTGCGTCTTTGATCGAAAAAGAGACGGGCGTGGCCCGTGAACGTGAACAGGTCGCCAGTGTTTTTGTGAACCGTTTGAACAAGAACATGCGCCTGCAAACCGACCCGACTGTGATCTATGGGATTACAAAGGGCGAGGGCATCTTGGGCCGTGGTCTGCGCCGCTCTGAGCTGCGTGCGGAGACGCCTTGGAACACCTATGTGATCCCTGCGTTGCCGCCAACACCAATCGCCAACCCTGGCCGCGCCAGTTTGCTTGCTGCGGCCAACCCTGACGAAACGCCCTATATTTTCTTCGTCGCAGACGGCACCGGCGGCCACGCCTTTGCAGTCACGCTGGAAGAGCACAATCGCAACGTCGCTAAGTGGCGCAAGATTGAAGCTGAGAAGAAGGCGGCTGAGGGGAATTGATCAAATTGGGGCTGAGGTAGAGAGCCACTGTTGCCTCGCTTTCAATCTGCCCACGCGTCATCCTAATTCCCCAAAATTAATAATTTCTTAATCATACCTTACG
>JABGTH010000239.1 GCA_018647275.1 Paracoccaceae bacterium | reverse complement strand
TGCAGCCAGTTCTGCGCTATGAGAAATGGGTCTTCCCCTGCAAATTTTCCACTATTTTCCGGATTTAGACGAGTCATTGGCGTTCCTAAACAAAGCAAAAAACATAGATAGCCTCGCCTTAAGCTAAGGCAAGCTCAGCTCGACGCCAACACCTCTAATGCTACGATCCCTTGATGCAGGATGCGCAATCGCCTAAACGTCGAAAAGATAACATTTAAAATCACTGTGGGGACTGAGTATGTCAAACAACCTAATGGCGGGAAAGCGCGGACTTATCATGGGTCTAGCCAACGATAAGTCCATAGCATGGGGCATAGCCAAAGCCTGCGCAGACGCTGGTGCGGAACTTGCCTTTTCATACCAGGGCGATGCTTTGAAAAAACGCGTTGATCCTCTTGCTGAACAATTAGGCAGCAAACTTGTACTCCCATGTGATGTGAGCGACGCAGACTCAATGGACAATCTGTTCGATGGCTTGAAAGAACACTGGGACCAGTTGGATTTTGTTGTTCATGCCATTGGATTTTCAAACAAAAATGAATTGCGTGGCCGTTATGTAGACACCAGCCGTGACAATTTTGCGATGACAATGGACATTTCTGTTTATTCTTTTACCGCAATTATGCAGCGTGCGGAAAAGATGATGAAAGATGGCGGCAGTGCCCTGACTCTAACATACTACGGCGCGGAACAAGTGATGCCACATTATAATGTAATGGGTGTGGCCAAGGCCGCACTTGAAGCGTCAGTTAAATATTTGGCTGAAGATTTGGGTAAAGACGGTATTCGCGTTAACGCAATTTCCGCAGGCCCGATTAAAACATTGGCGGCGTCCGGTATCGGTGATTTCCGTTACATCATGAAATGGAACGAATACAACTCTCCATTACGTCGCAATGTGACGATCGACGACGTTGGTAAATCTGCACTATATCTACTGTCAGACCTTGGATCAGGAACAACAGGTGAAAACCTTCACGTAGATGCGGGTTACCATGTTGTTGGTATGAAAGCTGTCGATGCTCCGGATATGAGCAAAGACTAATCACAATCTCTTCCGGACCATTTATAAAATTCAATGGTTCGACTTCAATTTTCTATTAGGATGTAGACTATGTCAGATCGCTTGCCTCATGAAAAAGGGTTCCATATCAGCTGGGATCAAATTCACCGCGACAGTCGTGCGCTTGCTTGGCGCTTGGATGGCAAAGGGCCTGATGACGGCGCATGGCGTGCAATTGTCGCAATCACACGTGGTGGCATGGCCCCTGCTATGATCATCGCGCGTGAGCTGGATGTGCGCACAGTCGATACGATCAGCATCAAAAGCTATGATCACCAAGATCAATCAGACGCCAAAGTTCTTAAGCACCCTGACGCAGAAATGATGGGTGATGGCACTGGAATCCTGATCATCGACGATCTGGTCGATAGTGGTAAAACTTTAGAAGTTGTTCGTGCCCTTTATCCGAACGCACACTTTGCGACCGTATATGCAAAACCAAAAGGCGAGCCACAGGTCGACACGTTCATTACCGGCGTTTCCCAAGACACTTGGATTTTCTTCCCATGGGATATGGCGCTTCAATACGTAGAGCCATACCGCGGAACAGACTGAACCAATTAGGGCCGTCATATGACCAAGACACGCACCAACGCCACATTCTTCCCTCCAGTAATGGAGGCCCGGCGCTGGCTAGAAGGTGTTACCCATCCTGCGGATAGGCCCCTAATCAACGTTTCACAGGCGGCTCCCGTTGATCCTCCTGTGAAAGAACTTCGCCAAGCTATGGCAGATGCTGCACTCAACGACGATGGCGCACATCTTTACGGTCCTGTCCTTGGCAATGTTGCGTTGCGCCAAGCATTGGCAACCAAAACAACCTCACATTATAATAAAGAAGTAACAACTGATAACGTCGCGATCACCTCTGGCTGTAATCAGGCTTTTGCCGCCGCCATTTCATCGCTTTGCGCTGAGGGGGATGAAGTCATCCTTCCAACACCCTGGTATTTTAATCATAAAATGTGGTTGGACATGTCTGGGGTTACATCTGTACCTTTGCCAGCTGGCCCAGATTTGCTGCCAAGTGCAGGCGAAGCTGCAAAACTGATAACTGCGCGTACACGTGCAATCGCGCTAGTCTCCCCGAACAACCCTGCAGGCGTTGAATACTCCGCTGAGCTATTACTCGACTTCTACGAACTGGCAAAGGCACATGGTATTGCATTAATTGTCGATGAAACTTACCGCGACTATCACAGCCAAAATGGCGCGCCACACGCGCTGTTCAGCCAGCCAAAAGCACTAGACACCTTCATCCACCTTTATTCGTTCTCAAAAGCATTCCGCCTGACGGGTCACCGTGTTGGCGCATTGATTACGTCCAAAGCCCGGTTGGGCGAAATTGAGAAGTTCCTCGATACCGTTGCAATATGCCCCGGACAAATTGGCCAAGCTGCGGCGCTTTGGGGGCTCGAAAACCTATCAGATTGGCTTGCAGAAGAACGCAACGAAATCATCAGACGCTGCGGCGCGATCAAAGCCGGATTTCCCGCATTGGCGGCAAAAGGCTGGGAACTAAAATCTGCTGGCGCCTATTTCGCCTATGTAAAGCACCCATTCGACATCTCATCGGCTGATTTAGCACCGCGATTGGTATCAGAGTCTGGGATACTATGTCTTCCTGGGACGATGTTTTGCCCAACAGACGATCCATCCGGCGCACAGCATTTACGCATCGCCTTTGCCAATTTAGACGTAAACGGGATTGCAACGCTTTATCAAAGGCTCGCCGCCCTAAACATATAAGGCGTTCAACCCCTTGCCCCCCTCCTCAGTGCGCCGTAAACATATCCAACAAATTGGATAAGGCAGGACGTTCATGGCCACGGGTAAAAGCATTTCTAAGACATTCGTTTGGATTATCATTGGCCTCGCCATGCTTGGAT
>JABGTH010000369.1 GCA_018647275.1 Paracoccaceae bacterium | reverse complement strand
TAAGCCGTGCACAATCTCGTCAGCATCCAATCCCCCCGCATCATCCGCATCGGAGGCGGCGTCGCATCACAAACAGGCGCAGTCCTCAAGCAATTGGGTCTCACAAAACCCCTAATCGTGACCGATACAAACCTCATAAACATCGGACACGTCAAAACACTGATTGACATCCTCAAGGCCGACAACATTACGCCATACATCTTCGATGGGGTGGTAGAGGACCCAACCGATACCTGCGTCATTGATGGGCTCAAAGCACTGAACGCAGGAGACTTTGATTGCATTATTGGGTTCGGTGGCGGCAGCCCAATGGACACAGCCAAAGCGATCTCGTTCATGGCGGTAAATGAAGGGCACGTGCGCGACTACAAGGCACCGACGCAAATCGACAAATTTGGCTTACCCATAATACTGATCCCAACCACAGGCGGCACAGGCAGCGAACTGACACGCTGGTGCGTGATCACAGACACCAAACATTCTGAAAAATACAATCTCTCCGGTCTCGCTTGCGTGGCCACTGCTGCACTCATCGATTGGACCTTCACCACGACCAAACCAGCTAGAATTACCGCAGACACAGCTGTGGACAGCCTCACTCACGCGATCGAAGCTTACGTAAGCAAACGAGCGCATCCCTACACCGACTCTTTCGCCCTTTCAGCAATGCCATTGATAGCCAACAACATCCGTGCCGCCTACGCCGATCCCGAAGATGGAACCGCCCGCGCGGCTTTGATGCTAGCCGCCTCTCAGGCTGGGATGGCATTTTCCAACGCGTCTGTGGCCCTTGTCCATGGAATGAGCCGGCCGATTGGCGCACATTTTCACGTTGCCCATGGGCTATCGAATGCGATGCTATTGCCCGCAATCACAGCCTTCTCAGTGAGCCATGCCCCAAGCCGTTATGCACAAGTGGCACGCGTTATGAAATGGGCGACAGGCACCGACACAGACGAAACAGCCTGCGCAAAATTGGTCGAGGGCTTAACGCAATTGAACGTGGATCTTGAAGTCCCAACACCTCGCACTCTTGGACATAACAAAGATGACAAAATGTTCGCACTCATGGCAGCCCAAGCGTTGGCATCAGGGTCTCCACAAAATAATCCACGTGTGCCGACCGTCGATGAAATCATCCAGCTTTATGATAAAATTTGGTAGTTAGCAGCCAAGCTAGTTTTCGGGCCAATTGCCCAAGGTACCCCAACAATCCTGGTTTATAAAAATTTAAGCGAAAAATATTTGGCGTCATTGCCACTACGCCCACAATGTTAATTATAATTGTTTACAAATTTGTCGGCCTTCCAGTAAACATTCTGTTGCCATAAGGCATAAAGCATTTGTGAAATTAACTCTTTTTCCATTGAGTTTTGAAAATTATTTCAAACTGCATAGTTCACGTGTTGAAGTGTATAGTTTGACCAAGGCACACCTAATTTGATACTTTTTTGACTGCACTAAAGTGTACAGTTAGGCACTCAAAATGAACAGCTTTCCCCACAAATGCTACACGATGAGCCGTCGATTTATGACCGCACCCCACTTAACAATACGCGCGCTACCCTTGTCAGCCCCCTATCCAACCCTTTAGTCACTGTTTTAATTACCCATATGAGGCCAACAATTCCGTGAAACAAATCCGAGTGCTGTCTGGCTTTTTAACTGTAGGATTTTGGACGCTCTTGTCGCGTGTCCTCGGGTTTATCCGCGAAATTTTACTTCTATCTTTGATCGGCCCTGGCCCTATCATGGACGCCTTTATTGCAGCCTTTCGTCTGCCCAATATGTTCCGGCGTTTCTTTGCCGAAGGTGCGTTTAATGCAGCCTTTGTCCCAATGTTTTCAAAGAAACTAGAATCGAATTCAAACGCCTACAAATTCGCAACTGACGCGCTCGCGGGTCTAGGTTTTATCGTGTTGGTGTTGGTCGGTATCGCCATGGTTTTCATGCCTGCAATGGTCTGGCTGACAGCCGGGGGTTTTGTCGGTGACAGCCGCTTTGACATGACTGTTGGTTTTGGACGTATTGTCTTTCCCTACATCTTTTTCATGTCGCTTTCTGCCCTATTTTCTGGTGTGTTGAACGCGACAGGGCGTTTCGCGGCCGCTGCTGCAGCGCCTGTCTTGCTCAACATTTTCATGATTGCAGCAATGGTTGGCGCAAATATTATAGGCGCAGAAGTCGTCGTTTGGATCGTCTGGGTCGTTCCTTTCGCAGGTATCGCACAACTCGCGCTCACATGGGTTGCAGCCGGTCGCGCGGGCTTTTCTCTGCGCCCAGCAATGCCGCGTTGGTCGCCTGATATGCGCAAGTTGATCGTTGTCGCAGTCCCTGCCGCACTGGCTTCTGGCGTGATGCAGATTAACCTTGTTGTGGGTCAATTTTCCGCTAGTCAATTTGAGAACGCAGTCAGCTGGTTGTTCTCTGCCGACCGCCTGTATCAATTGCCCCTTGGCGTTGTTGGAATTGCCGTCGGGATCGTCTTGCTGCCCGACCTGGCACGACGCCTTCAAGCGGGTGATGACAAGGGGGCAAAGTCAGCATTTTCGCGGGCTGCTGAGATTTCGCTCGCTCTCACGATCCCTTGCTCCGTCGCTTTGATGGTCATCCCATTACCGTTAGTTTCCGTCTTATTCGAACGCGGCCAAACCGGTCCAGATGACGCTGCGGCCATAGCCGTTGCCGTCAGTATTTATGGTCTAGGCTTACCTGCCTTCGTCATCCAAAAATTCGTGCAACCCCTTTACTTTGCTAGAGAAGATACACGCAGCCCCTTCCGGTTTGCATTGGTCGCAATGGTGATTAACGCGAGTCTTGCACTAGGCTTATCTGCTATCATCGGCTGGACAGCACCAGCAATCGCAGCAACTGTTGCTGCATGGGCTATGGTAGCATTATTGCTTATCGGCTCACGTCATATGGGCGATGTTGCTCGCTTTGATGCACAGCTGCGTAAACGCCTTTGGCGCATCACTGCAGCCTCTGTTGTTATGGGCGGCGTCTTAATGGTTGCCAATGTCGCATTGGCCTCGGCACTTGGCATGCCTGGCGTGCGTTACATTGCCCTTATCGCTCTGATATCAATTGGTATTATCACTTATTGTGCATCAGGTCATTTGATGGGCGCGTTCCAAATCTCAGAATTTAAAAAGGCAGTGAAACGCAGATAATCATTTGCGTTGAATAACGGTGCGCAGCCTTGAAATTCCACCTGGCATCACGATCACTGACAATGCAAACCCACAGACGAACCCTGCCAATTCAGCGACCCAATCCTGTCCTGTGACAAAGAAAATACCGAATATCAGTTGAATGCCCATCAAGAAACCAATGAGGCGGAAAGCTTTCAGTTGCTGCATCCCCTGCCCTGCAACCCGTTGCCACAGTAGAAATGTATAGGCTCCGATCAGGCCATAGACACTGGGGTACGCGCCAATCAGCCATGCCTGGTCCGTAAGCACCCCAAAGATCACCACACCAAATACACCACTGAAAAAAAACAAAATAATGACAGCTAGCTGTCCCATCACTTCGCCAACAAGTTTACCCATCGCCAATAAAATAACGCCAGAGAAGATAGCCGCAGTGAAGCTGCCGTGGAAGAACATATAGCTGAAGCAGCGGATAACATTCTCGAACGGCATCTGCCCGTTCTTGATCATCCAATCAAACGCCACGCCCGAAAACCCATATTCGCTGATCGCGCCAAGGCGCCATCCCGCGGACCGCGGGCCCCCGATGATGCCCTGTCCGCCAAGAGTGAATACAATCTCAATCCCCATCAAAATAAGGAACAGAACCCAGACAACAAATGGCATTGGATTGAACGGCGGCGCGTTGTGATCTTGGTGCAAGGGCGGCTCTCCGGTATTATCAAATCAGAGCGCCTGTTGACGTCTCTTTGCCCCATGGGTAAGCCAGCTCAGCAGATTTGCCCAGAGGGTTTGCCCCAAAGTGAGGACAACAAGATGACCGAAACGACATTCACACCCCGCGTCTTTTCCGGCATTCAGCCGTCTGGCGGCCTGACCCTTGGCAACTACCTTGGGGCCATCAAACGTTTCGTCACAATGCAAGACGAAGTCGCAGAGTCGATCTATTGCATGGTCGATCTTCACGCGATCACTGTATGGCAGAATCCAAAAGCCCTACAGCACAACACACGTGAGTTGGCTGCTGGTTTTATCGCCTCAGGTATCAGCCCCGAAAAATCAATTCTAATCAACCAAAGCCAAGTGCCAGAGCACGCCCAGCTAGGTTGGGTTTTCAATTGTGTTGCTCGCATGGGCTGGATGCAACGCATGACCCAGTTCAAGGACAAGGCCGGTAAAAACTCTCAAGCGGCGTCTCTGGGTCTGTTTGGCTACCCTGCACTTATGGCAGCAGATATCCTTGTGTATCACGCGACGCACGTTCCAGTAGGTGATGACCAAAAGCAACATCTTGAGCTGACCCGCGACATCGCAGCAAAGTTCAACCACGACTACGGCGTCAACTTTTTTCCAATAACAGAGCCTGTGATCGAGGGTGCCGCCACCCGCGTGATGTCTTTGCGTGATGGTTCCAAGAAAATGTCCAAGTCAGACCCATCAGATGCCAGCCGTATCAACATGACAGATGATGCAGACACAATTGCTAAGAAAATTCGTAAAGCAAAAAGTGACGCAGACGCTTTACCTTCCGAGGTAAAAGGTCTTGAGGATCGTCCAGAGGCACGCAACCTGATCAACATCTACGCCTCAATGGCGGACATGACTGTGGACCAGGTTTTGGCGGATGTTGGCGGCAAACAGTTTGGTGAATTCAAACCTATGTTGGCCGATTTGGCCGTTGCAAAACTATCGCCAATTTCTGGTGAAATGGCTCGCCTCATGAGCGACCCTGCTGAGATCGATCGTATCCTTGCCAAAGGCGCATTGCAGGCTCGTGAAATCACAGCACCAATTTTGCAAAAGACATATGATATCGTTGGCATGGTGCGTCCAGCGATCTAATAAAGCCTAGCTATAAAAACTGGACAATGCTCGCGCCCTAGGCCACGCTTTATCCAAATTTGGATAGGAATTTATCATGACCACTGGGTTTTACTGGGACGAACGCACATTCTGGCACGGCGGCGGTAACTATGCTTTTACACAGCCCCTTGGCGGATTGATCCAACCCCTTGCAGCTGGTGGCATACCTGAAAGCCCTGAAACCAAACGCCGTCTAAAAAACTTGATGGACGTCACAGGATTGACCCAAGAGTTAGAACTACGCACAGCGCCTGAAACCAGCAAAGAAGATTTGCTGCGCGTTCATCCAGAAAGCTATCTAGATGGTTTCAAAGCATTGTCAGATGCACATGGCGGTGAAATGGGACCCAACGCACCCTTTGCAAAAGGTGGGTATGAAATTGCGGCCCTTTCCGCGGGCCTGTGTGCTTCGGCCGTCGAGGCTGTCTTAGTTGGTGAGATTGACAACGCTTATTCCCTGTCACGCCCACCTGGCCATCACTGCCTACCAGATCAGCCAAACGGATTTTGCCTGATGGCGAATATTGCAATTGCAATTGAAGCAGCCAAGGCCAAAGGATTGGCTGGTCGCGTTGCTGTCTTGGACTGGGACGTGCATCACGGCAACGGCACAGAAGCGATTTTTTATGACCGTGATGACGTGTTAAGCATTAGCATTCATCAGGAACACAACTACCCGCTCGACACTGGCGACATTGAAGAACGTGGACAAGGTGATGGTGTTGGTTACAATCTTAACCTCCCCTTACCTGCAGGCGCAGGTCACTCTGCATATCTTCATGCAATGGACCGCATCGTGATTCCCGCGATCGAGGCTTACAATCCTGACATCATTATTGTTGCCTGTGGGTATGATGCGGCTGTGATTGATCCACTTTCCACGATGCTGGCAACGGCGGATACTTTCCGCCAATTGACGCTGAAAATTATGGAAGTCGCCGACAAGGTATGTGACGGTAAATTGGTCCTCAACCACGAGGGTGGCTATTCCGAAGTCTACGTTCCCTTCTGTGGCCATGCGACGCTAGAGGCATTGTCCGGCAGTTCAATCACAGCGCCTGATCCCTTCCAACGTGCCTTTGCCTGTCGCCAACCTGGTGAACGCCTTGATGCATTTTTGATTTCAGAGATTAATAGAATGGCCAACATTCTCGAGCTATAATCTGACTGCACTTGAAAGTGGGCCCTAATGGCCAAACGTGTTAACAAAGTTATCGATAGGTCCCAAATGCCCACTCCCAATCCAGACGCCATAAACTTCTTACAAACGCGCCGGTCTCGTCCCGCTAAAACACTATCCATGCCGGTGCCGAAGCGGTTAGAATTGGAACAGTTACTCACCGCAGCTGCCCGTACACCTGATCATGGGAAGCTAGAGCCGTGGCGCTTTATTGTCATCGAAAAAGCTGCAATGCCGCGCATGGCTGATATCGCGGAAGCGCGTGGTAAAGTGCTTGGTATGGACACCGAGCAAATCAAAAAGGGGCGTGACCAATTTGATCTTGGCCATTTGGCGGTCGCTGTAATCGAAGTGCACAAGCCATCCGCAAAGGTGCCTGAACTTGAACAAACCTATTCTGCTGGCGCTGTATGTTTGGCTTTACTGAATGCAGCCCTTGCTGCAGGTTGGGGGGGCAATTGGCTTAGCGGCTGGGTCAGTCATGATC
>JABGTH010000045.1 GCA_018647275.1 Paracoccaceae bacterium | reverse complement strand
TGGGAAGATTCCAGAATTTAAGTTCTCGGCTGTAAAGGTTGAAGCTGCTGCTGATGTGATGGCGGCTGAATAAGAAATCAAAAGGTGGGCTGCGGCCCCCCTTTTGCTCAAAACTCAAGCGCGTTTATAACCGCGTTTTTGGGCACGGATGCGGTAAGCATCGGCGGCATGGGATGCGTCACGTAAATTGCCAAAGCTGGTAATTGTTTCACAGGGTGCGCCACCTTTGACACCCCATTCACGCAACACTGACACTTCGGAAAATAGATCCATAGCGATTTCGACACGGTAAAACCGTGGTCTCGCTTTGTGGCTGGGGCGATATAAAACGACGTCTAACATTGCCAGGGATTCTATCAGTGTTTTCAGTAAGGTGAAGAGCCAATTGTTGTTTGGGCAGGTTTTTGATGTGTGCCCAATTTCTGGTTAGCTCCAGCTGACATCCCCAAGAAAAATATACCCGGCACCATAGATCGTTTTGATCAGCTGTGGGTTTTTGGGATCTTCACGCAATTTAGTACGCAGGCGTGAAATACGCACATCCATCGCTCGGTCAAAACTTTCGCTTGCGGCCCCGCCCAATGACTCTTGCATCTGGGTGCGGGTGATTAGACGCTTTGGGCTATCAAGGAATAAACGAAGCACTTCGCCTTCTGCATGTGAAAAAGGAGTGGCATCACCTGCATCGTCGATCAAAGTGTAAGCATCAAAATAAGCAGTCCAACCATTGAATTTGGCGGTATTGCTGGTTTGTGTTACGGCTTTGCCACCGCGTAATCGGGCACGAACGCGCGCAACTACCTCCAAGGGGTCAAACGGTTTGATGATGTAGTCATCGGCACCCAGTTCCAGACCAGTAACCCGATCCTGCACCTGCGCACGGCCAGAAATGATAATGACAGACGCCCCTTGTTCCAACGCAAGACGGTGGACAACCGTTAGCCCATCGGTGTCAGGCAAGGACAAGTCGACCAAGCAAACATCAGGTGTGTGCTTTTGCAACGCGGCCTCAAATTCGCGGGCACGCCCAAAACACATCGTCCGTAAACCAGCATCCTCCAGGGCATCAGCCAACATTGTGCGAATGGCTGGCTCGTCATCAAGGATGGTTACTAACGGCGCTGTCATTGTTGCACCTTCTGTTTGAGGACATTGGCCAGATCGTAGGCGGTGAATGGTTTCGCAAGGACAGTTGTCGCGGCTTGGGCCTCATGGTGCAATGGGTCATTTGGGGACAGGGAAGTCATAAGGACGACAGGTGTTTTTCCCTTTTCGATCCGCTTTAATAAATCTAGCCCCGTACCTTCACCGCTTAACCGAATATCTGAAAGAATCAGCGCGATGTCAGGCAAACTGGCGATGAGTGCGGTGGCTTCATCTGCTGAAGTTGCCTCAATAACGCTGTGCCCCATGTCAGTTAGCATATCGCGGTAAAGTGCACGTAGATCATCGTTGTCTTCAACCAGCAAAGCCAAGCCGCCGGTGACCTCAGGGCTAAAGCGCAGGGGCAGGCGCAGACGAATGGATGCGCCGCCCTCTGGCGTGTTTTGTAGCCTGAGATCACCGCCAGCAAGTTTGGTAATGTCGTAGACCATGGGCAGACCTAAGCCTGTGCCTTCGCTACCTTTGGTTGTGTAAAATGGGTCACACGCGTGTTTCAAGGCATCTTCAGAAAATCCCGTCCCTGTGTCCGATACCGTAAATTCAATCCACGTGTTGTGAACCGTTGATGCACTAAGTTTGATACTTCCGTTCGACCCACAGGCATCACGGGCGTTCAGGATTAGATTAAGCAACGCGTCTTTAATTGCACCTTGATCCAGCAGAACCGCTTCGTTTGGCAGTTGATCGATCATAGTGAAAACGACGTTCTCTGGTAGAGTTGGAGCCGCGAGTGTTTCCATCTCTCGCAGTAATGCGTGCAGATCTGTGACACGCGGGCGTTGGACACGTTGACTGGTAACCTCAGCAATGCTGCCCAATAGATCGCCGCCGCGTTTTGCTGCATTCAAGGTGCCGTCGATCAACGGTTTGGCAGCCGAGGGCAGTTCTTCAAGGCGTGCCAACTTGGACTGCATCCCAAGAATGATGGTCAGTAAGTTTGAGAAGTCATGCGCCAGTCCTGATGTCACTTGGGCGGCCAGTTCACGTTTGCTTGTTTGCTGTAGTGCTACGCGCGTTTGAGTTTCCAACGTTACATCGGTGGACAAAACATAGGCACCACCACGGGTGTCAGGTGTAAAGGCAGCGCGGATGCGGTGGGCGCTGGCGGCATCTGTGAACTCAGTCAGAGTGTTCTCGCCTGCGAACGCGCTGTGAAGCATGGGCTTGATTTTCTCGTAAACGCCCAAACCAAGTGCATCGGAAATATGCATGCCGATGATGTTGTTCGGGCGCCCTGGAATGATCGTGCTAAGCTGTCGGTTGGAGTAAGTGTAATGACCTGTCTCATCTATGTGTGCGATGTGTGCGGGCATCATTTCGGTCGTTAGACGTGTCCGTGCCTCCACTTCTGTAAGGTGCCGTTTTGTCTCGCCAAGCGCAGACACTGTCGCGGCCAGTGCACGGTTTGTACTGGCCAGTTCTTCGGCGTGGGCCAAGACCTGATCCGTCAGTTCCTCAGAGCGGGCCCGTAACAGCGTCTCTTGTTTTTTGGTGCTGGTGATATCTGTGTAGACTGTGATCCACCCGCCTTGGGGTAGGGGGGATCCTTCCACAGATATTACCGTGCCGTTGGAGCGATGGCGCTCAACATAGTGAGGTTCAAATGCACGGGCAACTTCGATCCGCTCTGCCACAAAAGCTTCAAGATCATCAATGCCACCGTACTCACCGCGCAAAGCGAGGTGACGAATAGTACCTTCAAAGGGCGCACCGGGCGCGACCAAATTGTCTGGAAGATCAAACATTTCTTTGAAAGGCGCATTACTGACCGCCAGCCGAAGGTCACTGTCAAATATGGTCAAGGCCTGTCCGATCAAATTCAGACCAGCAGCAGTCATAGCATGTGTAGCAGCGCGATTGAGCGTCACGTGTGGCCCCTTAGTGATGGTAATTGCGTGCCCAGTGTGGGGCGGTGATTGCTGGGAATTCAAGCACTGATCGAACATTGTTACAATTCGTTAGAATTGAGAAACCTTCAGGAAAAAGTTGACCTTAAGGATAAAGACAGCATCCTTGAGTGACATAGAATCGCTGAAGTGATCGTGGCCGGGAATCTTTGTTGCCGGTTTGGGAGGAGAATACATTGTCGAAGACGCTTGATGGCGCTGGCGGATTAATATCCGTTCCAGCACTTTTGCACCGCAACGCAACTCAGTTCGGGTCCGCTCCTGCGTACCGTGAAAAAGAGTTTGGAATTTGGCAAAGTTGGACTTGGTCACAGACCAAAGAAGAGATTGAGGCACTTGCCCTAGGTCTACTTGATCTTGGTGTGGCTGAAGGTGATTTTATCGCAGTCATCGGGCGCAACCGTCCGTATTTGTATTGGTCGATGATGGCTGCACAAATGGTCGGGGCCGTTCCGGTGCCTTTGTACCAAGACGCATCTGCCGAAGAGATGGCATATACAATGAGCCATTGTGGGGCGCGTTTTGTGATCGCTGGTGATCAGGAACAAGTCGACAAGGTTATGGAAATCCAGGGCGAGCTTACAAAATTTGAAGCAATGATTTACCTCGATCCTCGGGGTCTCCGCAAATACGATAGTGCAAAGCTAACGCAATATAGTGCAGTTCAAGAAGTGGGGCGCTCAAAGCGCGCGGCACTACAGCCAGAGATGAAGGCACGTGTTTCAAAGCTAAATTACGACAGCACCTGCGTGATGCTTTACACCTCTGGCACCACGGGAAAACCAAAGGGCGTTGTTCTGTCCAATCGCAACGTGATTGAGACAGCCAAGTCGTCATCCGAATTTGATGGTTTGCGCCAAACTGATGACATTTTGGCTTACCTACCGATGGCATGGGTCGGCGATTTCATTTTTTCTGTGGGTCAAGCACTGTGGTGTGGTTTCTGTACGAACTGTCCAGAAAGTGCGGATACAATGCACACGGATTTGCGTGAAATTGGGCCAACTTACTATTTTGCCCCGCCCCGTGTTTTCGAAAACCAGCTGACCAATGTGATGATCCGTATGGAAGACGCCAGCCCGATGAAGAAGCGGTTGTTCGATTATTTCATGGGCGTTGCGCGCAAGGTTGGACCTTCCATACTGGATGGAAATCCTGTGAGCTTGATCGACCGAATTAAGTACCAGTTGGGTGAATTTTCAATCTACGGCCCATTGAAAAACACACTTGGCTTTAGCCGTGTGCGGGTGGGTTACACCGCGGGTGAGGCGATTGGGCCAGAGATCTTTGATTTTTATCGCTCTCTTGGGATCAACTTAAAGCAGCTATACGGCCAGACCGAAGCGACGGTGTTTATCACGGCGCAACCTGATGGTGAGGTGCGTTCAGATACCGTCGGCGTGACGTGCCCAGGTGTAGAATTGAAGATCGCCGAAAACGGTGAGGTCTTTTATCGTAGCCCAGGCGTTTTTGTTGAGTACTACAAGAACGCAGAAAGCACAGCAGACACCAAGGATGCTGAGGGCTGGGTGGCGACGGGTGACGCTGGGTTCATTGAAGAAAGCAGCGGGCACTTACGGATTATTGACCGTGCAAAGGACGTTGGGCAGACCGGAAACGGCAACATGTTTGCGCCTAAGTATGTTGAGAATAAACTGAAGTTCTTTCCAAACATTCTGGAAGCGGTTGTTTTCGGAAATGGTAAGCCCAATTGCACAGCTTTTGTGAATATCGATCTGACGGCTGTTGGTAACTGGGCTGAGCGCAACAATATTGCATATGCATCCTATCAAGAGCTGGCTGGTCACCAAGATGTGTTGGCGACTATCCAGTCACATGTTGAAGAGGTTAATGCCTCTGTTGCGCAAGACGCGATGTTGTCTGACTGTCAGGTGCACCGTTTTGTTGTTTTGCACAAACAATTGGATGCCGATGACGGCGAATTAACACGTACGCAAAAAGTACGCCGTCGTATTATCGAGGAAAAGTTCTCCGATATTATTAACGCGATGTACGATGGGTCCGACACAATCTCGACCACCACAGAAGTGACCTATGAAGACGGCCGTAAGGGCGCGATTTCTGCGACTTTGGATATTCGGGATGCGGCGGTTCAAACCGCCGGTGCAAAGATTGCAGCGCAATGAGTGTTGTGAGTGGGATAGCCTGCGGCACGAGTTTATTTGGTAAGATGAAGATGGGATGTTTCAATGCTTGATCAAGCTGATGGATACATGACAGCCGACGGTCGCCAGATCGGTCCAGTTGTTATGGAGATGAAGAATATTACCCTTAGGTTTGGGGGTGTTGAGGCGATCAAGAATATTTCCTTTGATATTCGTGAAGGAGAAGTGCGTGCCATCATTGGTCCCAATGGTGCGGGCAAATCTTCGATGTTGAATGTCATCTCTGGGTTTTACGTCCCCCAGGATGGTCAGGTTTTGTACAAGGGTGTGCAGCGCCCACAGATGCGTCCCTATCAAGTCGCACAACAAGGGATCGCGCGGACGTTTCAAAACATCGCCTTGTTTGAAGGCATGAGCGTTTTGGACAACGTGATGACCGGTCGATTGACCCATATGAAAACGGGTATGTTTTCCCAAGCTTTGTGGAAGGGTCGCGCGGAAAAAGAAGAGACGGCGAACCGTGAAGTTGCTGAAAGAATTATCGATTTTCTGGAAATCCAAGCGATTCGCAAGACGCCAGTTGCGCGGTTGCCTTATGGTTTGAAGAAGCGTGTAGAGTTGGCCCGGGCACTGGCTGCAGAGCCATCATTGCTGCTTTTGGATGAACCGATGGCAGGGATGAACGTTGAGGAAAAAGAGGACATGAGCCGCTTTATCTTATCAATGAACGACGAGTTCGGCACCACGATCG
>JABGTH010000046.1 GCA_018647275.1 Paracoccaceae bacterium | reverse complement strand
GGAATATGATGATTTCTTCCTGAACGAAGTCACGGAAGGCGGAAATACGCTTGGAGTGCCTTAGCTCCTCTGGATAGGCCAAAAACACAGGAACTTCAGCCGACTCAATCTCTGGCAACACGCGCACAAGGTCGGGAAAATCTTCGGTGACATAATCTGGAAGGATACCGATTCCCAAGTTGTTGAGAACGCCCTGAAGCACACCAAAGTAGTTGTTCACTGTCAAAGTTGATCTCACATTATGAGTCATCAGTTCTTGAACCAAAGTGACGCTGGCACCAACCTGTGCTGAATCTGTATTCTGACAGATCAAACGGTGGTTATGAAGATCTTCTGGCAGATCGGGGAAAGGGTGGTCTTTGAGGTAATTCTTTGTCGCGTATGCGCGCATGCGAACACTCATCAGACGTTTTCTAATTAGGTCTGCTTGTGATGGTTCTTTCATGCGGATAGCCACATCGGCTTCGCGCATTGGAAGGTCCAAAACGCGTTCCTCAAGCATTAGGTCAACGCGCAGGTCAGGGTATTTTTCGTAGAGTTTGGGCAGGCGCGGGGCCAAGAACAGAGTGCCGAATCCAGTGGTGGTTGTCACTCGCAGGTCACCAAACACTTCCTCTTCACTGTCGCGAATACGCGCGGCTGCGGCATCAAGGCGTTTGGACATTGCCACAGTTGCGTCAAACAACAACTCGCCTTGTTCTGTGAGGATAAGACCACGGGCATGACGGTGGAACAGCGTTGCGTTCAAGGATTCCTCAAGTGCGCGGACTTGTCGGCTGACCGCTGATTGGGACAAATGAAGTTTGTCACCAGCATGTGTCAGGCTTCCTGCATCTGCAACGGCGTGAAAGATTCTTAGTTTATCCCAATCCATTACGAACACTCCCGAGTGACTGACACTGCATTATAATTGTTTATCTATTATAAGCGAATTTGTGTGAACTGATACTGCTGGATTAGGATTTTTTCACTCAACGATAAAAATATCTATACAGGTCAGTTTTTGTGACCTATCGTCAAGGAAACTACACGACTGATCAACGTTGGGGAGGCCCTGATGAGCACGCAAAAGGTATCATTAGATGACCGATATGATCTGGAGAAAAGCCCTGTTTTACTGAATGGTACGCAGGCTTTAGTTCGTATGACCATGATGCAAAAGGCGCGCGACGTTGCTGCTGGCCTCAACACGGCTGGATTGGTGACAGGATACCGCGGATCGCCTTTGGGGGCGGTGGATACGCAGATGGAGCGGGCCCTTAAGCCACTGGCGAAACATGAAATTACCTTTCAGGCGGGCATCAACGAGGATTTAGCCGCAACCGCGCATTGGGGTGCGCAGCAAGCAGAACTGCGCGGCGAGGGCAAGTACGATGGTGTCTTTGGTCTGTGGTACGGCAAAGGCCCTGGCGTGGATCGTTCTGGTGATGTGATGCGCCACGCCAATATGGCAGGCACATCGCCTGCGGGTGGTGTGCTGATGGCGATGGGGGATGACCATACAGGTGAGTCCTCAACCGTTTTGCACCAGTCTGAATTTGCGATGGTCGATGCCTACATGCCGATTGTCAGCCCTGCCGGTGTGCAAGAGGTGATGGATTACGGGTTGTATGGCTGGGCACTGTCGCGTTTTGCGGGTGTCTGGGTAGGCCTGAAGACGATGAAAGACACGGTTGAGGTGACATCTGTTGTGGATGGTGATCCGCATCGATTGTCCTTTGTGACACCAGAATTTGAAATGCCTGAAGGTGGTTTAAATATACGTCTGGTCGATGATCGCATCGATCAAGAGGCCCGCCTTGTCGCCTATAAACGCCACGCTGCTGAGGCATTCAGCCGTGCCAATAAGATGGACAAGCGGGTTTGGGGCACTGAAAAGGCCAAGATTGGTTTTGTCGCTGCTGGTAAAAATTGGTTGGATCTGACCCATGCGATGTCCCTACTGAACATTGACGAGACCGAGGCCGAGCGTTTGGGCATCACCACCTATAAGGTGGGCCAAACATGGCCGCTGGATCTGCGCGGCTTTAATGCATGGGCTGATGATCTGGATTTGATCATCGTGGTCGAGGAAAAGCGAAAGCTGATCGAGGTCCAGATTAAGGAAACCTTGTTTGATGATCTTCGGGGTCGTCGTGTTTATGGCGGGATGAAAGATGGCAAAGTGCTGTTTGGGGCCGCTTGGGCGCTTGATCCCGTTGAAATTGCCGAAAAGCTGGGCCAAATTTTGGTCGAGGAAGGGCGCAATACTGAAGGTGTTATGGCGGGACTGGCTGCAATGGACGAGGCGCGCCGTTCTGACAACGCTGAGGAAATAGCGGCCCGTTTGCCCTATTTCTGTTCCGGCTGTCCGCATAATTCATCGACCAAAGTGCCTGAGGGATCACGTGCGTATGCGGGGATTGGTTGCCACTTTATGGTTCAATGGATGGACCGCGAAACGCTTGGTTTCACACATATGGGGGGCGAAGGTGCCAATTGGATAGGCGAAGCACCGTTTTCAACCCGCGACCATGTTTTCCAGAATTTGGGGGACGGCACGTACAACCACTCTGGCGTTATGGCGATACGGGCGGCGTTGGCGAACGATACCAATATTACCTACAAAATCCTTTATAATGATGCGGTTGCGATGACAGGTGGCCAAAACCATGACGGTGGTTTGCCTGCGGCGCAAATCGTAGCAGAGTTGAAGGCGATGGGCGTTGCCAATCTGGCTGTGGTTTATGACGATAAAGAAGACGTAGATTTTGACGCTTTCCCGAAAGGTATCGAAATCCATGAGCGGGCTGCTTTGCAAGCGGTTCAGGAGAAATTCGCCAAAGTACAAGGTGTCAGCGCGATTGTATACATCCAAACCTGCGCTGCTGAGAAACGGCGGCGCCGCAAGCGCGGAACCTTCCCTGATCCGGATAAACGTATGTTTATCAACACGGATGTTTGCGAGGGCTGTGGTGACTGTGGTGTGCAATCCAACTGCGTGTCTTTGGTGCCCAAAGAGACAGAACTGGGCCGCAAACGTGCGATTGATCAATCCAGTTGTAACAAGGATTTCTCTTGTGTGAATGGGTTCTGCCCGTCTTTTGTATCCCTTGAAGGAGCCGTTGTGCGCAAAGAGGCGACGACTGAGCTGACCTTGCCCGACCTGCCGATGCCCGAACTGCCAGTAATTGATGGCACATGGAATGTGGTGATCACCGGTGTTGGTGGCACGGGTGTTGTGACGATTGGCGCTGTTATGGCCCAAGCGGCGCATATCGATGGCAAAGGCGCTGGAATGATGGAAATGGCGGGGCTGGCCCAAAAGGGTGGTGCGGTGCATATCCATTGCCGCCTTGCCAATGATCCCCATGATATTTCGGCCATTCGCGTGGCGACAGGCGAATGTGACGTGTTGATTGGTGGTGATCTGGTTGTGTCGGCGGGGGCAAAGACGCTGGGATTGACCCAAGCGGGGCG
>JABGTH010000047.1 GCA_018647275.1 Paracoccaceae bacterium | reverse complement strand
TGAGGTGCACAACTTTGGTAAATATCTGGTCAAAGGCGACGGCGCACGCGCATGGTTGGACCGCATTATGGCGGGACGTATTCCCCAAGTTGGACGCCTAAGTCTGACCCCGATGCTTTCGCAAAAAGGTAAGTTGATTGGTGACTTTACCGTGTCGTGTTTGGCAGAGAATGAATTCCAATTAACCGCATCCTATGGATCACAAGCCTATCATTGGCGCTGGTTCAAACAACATCAAGATGATGACGTAGCCGTAGAAAATATAAGCGATAAACGCAATGGATTCCAAATCGCCGGGCCCAATGCGCGGGCTGTTTTGGCGGCCTGTACCCTAAGCGATATCAGTGAAATAAAGTTCATGGATGTGCGCCCAATGACCGTTGGGATGACCCAATGTCTGGTCCAGCGCGTCAGCTACACCGGTGATTTGGGTTACGAGATTTACTGTGATCCAATGGGGCAACGCAATCTGTGGAACACGCTTTGGGCTGAGGGCCGAAAGCACGGCATGGTTCCTTTTGGAATGCGGGCGATGATGTCTCTGCGCCTTGATAAATTCTTTGGCTCTTGGATGTCCGAATTTTCACCCGACTATACGGCTGCTGAAACTGGATTGGATCGTTTCATCAACTTTAGGAAAAACACGAATTTCATTGGTCGCCCCGTGGCTGAAGCAGAGCGTGCAAATGGGTCTGCGCGTAAATTGGTCTCCTTTGAGGTCGAGGCGGTGGATGCCGATGTTCAGGGGTATGAGCCGATTTGGCTGGATGGCACGGTCGTAGGCTTTTGTACCTCTGGCGGATTTTCCCATTTTGCGGGGAAATCGATTGCCCTTGGGTTCCTTCCCACGGATCGCATTACCGACGGGTTGGCCGTTGAGATTGAAATCTTGGGGCAAATGCGCCCGGCCCGTGTGATTGTGGAAACTTTATTTGATGCAGATGGTGCGCGAATGCGTGGTTAAGCGCGCGCGACCGCGTTATGTTAATCAAATGACAATACCAATTCTACTTTTGGCAGCGGGTTCTGCGTCCCGTATGCGCGGCGGCGACAAACTGTTGGAAGACGTGCACGGCGCACCCTGCCTGCAAGTAATGGCAAAACGCGCTTTGGCGACGGGCCAACCGGTCTTGGTCACTTTGCCCAGCTCGGACCATCCCCGCGCGGCTTGTGTGACGGGGCTTGGAATAACGATGGTTGACGTGCCTGACGCAAACCTTGGAATGTCTCGTAGTTTGCAACGCGGTGTTCTGGCGCTGCCACAAAATTCTAAGGCAGTGATGATCCTGCCTGCGGATATGCCTGACATTGAAACGGCGGATATGAGCGCGATGATCGCGGCATTTGAAACGCTAAAACCAAAGGCCTTGCGCGCAGCTACACAAAGTGGTGAAGCGGGCCACCCCACTCTGATAGACGCACAGGTGTTCAAACAAATTCAATTACTTAAAGGCGAAAAAGGTGCCAATGGCATATTGTCCTCATTGGGTGAAAACTTGATATATCACCCCTTGCAAGGTGATCGCGCACGGCTGGATTTAGACACGCCAGAAGATTGGTTGGCATGGCGTGCACGCGCAGCAGATCCGTTATAAAGATTTGCGACTGTCCAGTGTTGATGCTTCGCCTTGTTTCAAGGATCGTCGCGCCGATCTGAAACCGCACTGACCTTGAGCCGTATATAGATCAGGGAATTGCATCAAGGTTTCAGTGCGTTGCACATCCTCAATATGGTGCAACGATAGTTCATCCGGTTCAAAGCTCTCGGCCCATGCGCTGTTGGCCAAGACGATTTAATGATGATCAAACATCACGAAGATGTAGACAAACTGTCAAGAAACAATGGGCGTAAACCCACAAGATTGGTCAGAAATTTAGCGGCGACCTAAACTTCAATTTTTCCGACCAACGCATTGGTCAAAGTGGAGGTGATCAAGAAACGCTGGTTCGGGCTGACAACCATATCACGAGTGGGCTTGTTATCAGTCCAAGACTTATGAGGTCGTACCATTTAATTGGTACCCAAGGCCGGACTCGAACCGGCACTCCTGTTACAGAAGTGGATTTTGAATCCACCGCGTCTACCATTCCGCCACTTGGGCCTCATTAGCTTCCCTCTAACGTTCTCTTTGGACGGCGTAAAGTGCATATTTCGGCTCTTTTTAAGACCCTTTGACATTTATGCGTTTCCCACGGCATTACACCTTTAAAAATAAGTGTTCTGAGGGATCAATTTAAAATGTTAAAAAGACTTTACGCCTGGACTATTCGTATGGCCGAACACCCAAATGCATTGGGATGCTCCGC
>JABGTH010000048.1 GCA_018647275.1 Paracoccaceae bacterium | reverse complement strand
CATCGGAAACATAGAGGGTCAAAGGCAGCGTCGCAGCGTGAAATTCGGTAACGCCCCCTTCGCTGCGCATTACTTTCCAGTCCGCTGCAGCGGCCCCGGGCAAAACCGATGATACCGTCCAAGCAAACTTTGCCCAACGGGTTACACCAGGAGTGCGCCGGACAACAACGCCAAGCGGTAAAGATCGAGCATTGGGGTATGCTAGTTTCAAGTTGCAGGCCTTTCAGTGTTTGTAATCATTCTGGGATATTTTTGCCAAATTATAAAGCACCATTTTCATTTTAGGTAAAAAAATAAAGAATCTTGTATCACTTCGAGGCTTGGTATTAACATTTACAACTAAAAATTACCCAATTACGCTCTCGGTGACATATCATCCAATCTGCCAAGCAACTATTTTATACAGTTCAGAATTAACTCCCCTCGAAATTATCGGTTTACTGCGCTGCGGATACCTGCCTATCTAGGTAAAATATCTGGCCGTAATTCTTGAAAGAATATATGTCAAAAAAACTGCTCCTTTGCGACTGCCTTGGCTCCCAGGCGGTCAATGCCGCGGCGTTGGGCAACGCGACTGGACTAGCCTGTTCGGGCTGCCACACAAGTCTGTGTACCACGCAGATCGAGGTCGCCACCAAGGCCATCGAAAAAGGTGAGGTGGTTATCGCCTGTCTTCAGGAGGCACATCGGTTTACCAAAGTCGCCGAAGAGTTGGAGGTCGATGCACCGTACTTCATAGACATCCGCGATCGTGCAGGCTGGACCTTCGACACGGCTCCGTCAACACCGAAAATGGCAGCGTTGATCGCAGACGGGATGCTGCCTGAACCAACCTATAGATCGCTTGATGTCACCTCAGAAGGGACATGTCTAATCATCGGTGCGCCCGACATCGCTCTGACTACTGCCAAGACGCTGATCGAGGCGTTGTCAGTGACGGTTCTGTTGACGCCCAGCGAGGATATAGTACCGACACATGAGTACGATGTTGTGCTTGGAATCCTCAAACAAGCCACTGGTACTATTGGACAATTCGAGGTCAAAATTGATGCCTTCCAGCAAAGCCTTGTAGGCGGACGCGGCACGCCAGGTTTAACGGAGCCGCGTGACGGCGCACTGTCGCATTGCGACATTATCCTTGATCTCACTGGCGGCTCACCCCTTTTTCCAGCACCTGAAAAACGTGATGGTTACCTGCGGGCCGATCCCAAAAGCCAACCCGCAGTGGCGCATGCCGTCTTTACCGCAAGCCAACTTGTTGGGACCTTTGAAAAACCGCTTTATGTCCGGATGGAGCCAACACTCTGTGCTCATTCACGGGCTGAAAAATCGGCCTGCTCCAATTGCCTGAACGTCTGTCCGACAGGAGCGATTGTATCTTCAGGGGAACATGTCAGCATCGATCCGATGATCTGTGCGGGATGTGGAGCCTGTGCAGCTGTCTGCCCCTCGGGTGCTATCAGCTATGACATGCCAACCGCCGACCACATTTTTCGCCGTATCAACACATTGGCGACGGCCTACCGCAAGGCGGGCGGCAAGGACGCGACACTTTTGGTCCATGACGACCACGGCAGGGAAATGATCAGCCTGTCGGCACGCTATGGGCGCGGGCTACCAGCGCATGTGATCCCGATGGAAGTCAACGCACTATCGGGCTTTGGTCATGCCGAAATACTGGCAGCACTCGCCACAGGATTTGCGGGTGTAGACATTTTGGTAGGGCCGAAGACGGAGCGTGACGCGCTTGACCCCCAACTTGAACTTGCACTTGCAATTGCACCGGACAAGGCGTCCATCCTTGATATCAGCGACCCCGATGCCTTGTCGGACCACCTGTTTAGTACCCAACCAATGACCGCGATTGATGCGCCAATTCTGCCTTTAGGCTCACGCCGTCAGGTTGCGCGACTGGCGGCAAAGACACTGAACCCGACGTCCGAGACGATCCCCCTGCCCGTTGGCGCGCCTTATGGTGCGGTATTGGTTGATACCAACGCTTGCACGCTGTGTCTGGCCTGTGTGTCGCTATGCCCTTCCGGCGCGCTTGGCGACAATCCTGATCTGCCACAACTTCGCTTTCAGGAAGACGCCTGTTTGCAATGCGGGCTTTGTACCAACGTGTGCCCTGAAAAGGCAATTACGCTGGTACCCCAATTTGATCTGACCGATGCGGCCTACACCCAGAAAACCCTCAATGAGGAAGAACCTTTTGCCTGCGTTGAATGTGGCACCCTGTTCGGCGTTAAATCTACTATCGAGAAGATCACGGAAAAACTGGCTGGCAATCATTCGATGTTTGCCAATCCCGCTGCGTCCCGGATGATCCAGATGTGTGACGGTTGCCGTATCAATGCGCAGTTTCATTCACAGAATAATCCCTTTGCCTCAAAGGAACGCCCCCGTACCCGCACCACAGATGACTACCTGTCAAAGCGCAAGGATCACTGAGATTGCAAAGGTACGCCCAGATCAGCAGGAGTGATTGTCGCGATATAGCTCAGGATATGGTCAATTTCGGCTTGTGTG
>JABGTH010000085.1 GCA_018647275.1 Paracoccaceae bacterium | reverse complement strand
TTTGGAGCTGCGACCCCAAGAAGAAATGCGTGAGTTGTTAGACAGCCAGATATCGTTCTTTGAAGAGCAATTGCGCTGGAAGGAACCTTGGCTTGCAGGAAAAATGAATCCTGATGTTTTGGACAAAATGATGCGCCAAATTGTACCGTGCCGAATGGCAATTACAGCCGTGGATGGGACGTGGAAACTAAGCCAAAATAAACCTGACCCCGTGCGGATGCGTGCGGCAGATGGTGTCGCGGCATATGGGTTGGGCACAGAGTTGGGTGTTCTGGCCGCGCTCATGCGTGGCGTTAAATAACAGCGATTTAAAATAAACATTCTTTAGCTTTCTGGCCTTTTTGGCAGGAGCTTTGATCCCTAGAATCACAATTTTGGAGCTACACATGAAACTTTATCATAGCCCGATGTCGCCATTTGTTCGAAAAGTCATGGTCCTGCTCGTTGAAACGGGTCAACTCAGTGACGTAGAAATTGTTCCTGTGACGACGACTCCAACCACTCCGATGGATGGGTTGTTAGTTAAAAATCCACTTGCTAAAATTCCTGCGTTGGAACGCAACGATGGAGCCACACTCTACGACAGCCGTGTTATTTGCGCATTCTTAGACGCAAGGGCAGGGGATAAGCTCTATCCATCTGGCGCAAGGAAGTGGGAAGCCTTAACGCTCGAGGCAACTGCCGATGGGATTTTGGATGCAGCAGTTTCGATAACCTATGAGGGCCGTGTTCGACCTAAAGAAAAGCAGTGGGATGGCTGGACGGATGCGCAATGGTCCAAAGTCATTGGTGGCTGCAGCGCCATCAATACACGTTGGATGAGCCATTTGAGCGGACCGTTGGATATGGGACAAGTTTCAGTTGCATGTGCACTGGCCTATCTGGACTTTCGCCATGATGCGCGTGGTTGGCGCGAAGGAAACGATGCTTTGGCGGCTTGGTATGAAGACTTTAATGGCCGCGAGTCGATGCAAATGACTGCGCCACCAGCTGGGTAGATCGCAAATGTTGATTCGGTAGTATGGTTGCATGAAAAATTTCATTTCGGCCAAATCCCTTCAGCCGAGTTAATGAAATACTTATTTTCAAGGTCATTTCTGCACCAGAATGTGAAACTGCGACCAGATGCGTCACTGATGTGTCTAGACGCACCCTCACTCCCTCGTTACATAGCGGCCAGCAAGGGTGCGTCTGAGACGCGCCCAATGTGTCTATTGGTCCCAAGAGGGCCGGAAAAATTGGAGAAACCCACGTGTCACACTCAGATGAACACGCAGGCACCCGCCGGGATTTCCTGTACTATGCCACAGCAGGTACAGGTGCCGTAGCCGCAGGTGCAGCCGTATGGCCGCTAGTTAATCAGATGAATCCATCCGCAGACGTGCGTGCGCTCGCGTCAATCTTTGTCCCTGTTGGGGATATTGAACCCGGCACGCAGCTTACCGTTAAATGGTTGGGCAAGCCTGTGTTCATTCGTCGTCGCACGGAAGAAGAGATTGCAGAAGCACGCTCAGTAGATTTGGCCGACTTGGCTGATCCGATCGCGCGAAACGAAAATTTGGGTGAAGTAGACGCTTCTGACGCAAACCGCTCATTGTCCGAGGACGGTGAATGGTTGGTAATGATGGGCGTGTGTACGCACCTTGGCTGTGTGCCTTTGGGCGATGCTGGAGACTTCGGCGGTTGGTTCTGCCCATGCCACGGTTCTCACTATGACACCGCTGGCCGTATCCGTAAGGGCCCAGCACCGACAAACTTGCCGGTTCCTCCGGCTGTCTTCGTGGACGATTCCACGATCAAACTAGGTTAAGGGAGAGACGCAATGGGTGGAATTCCTCACGACCATTACGAACCAAAGACCAAAGGCGAAAAGTGGCTACATAGCCGTTTGCCTATCGTTGGTTTGATGTATGCAACATTGACTGCACCGACACCGAAGAACCTGAACTGGATGTGGATCTGGGGTATCGTTCTAACGTTCTGTCTGGTTCTGCAGATCGTAACGGGTATCGTTTTGGCGATGCACTATACGCCACACGTCGACAATGCGTTCGCTTCTGTTGAGCACATTATGCGTGATGTGAATGGCGGCTACATGCTGCGCTACATGCACGCTAACGGCGCGTCGCTGTTCTTTGTTGCTGTATATGCCCACATTTTCCGTGGACTCTATTACGGCTCATACAAAGCACCGCGTGAAGTTACGTGGATTATTGGTATGTTGATCTATCTTCTGATGATGGCGACCGGCTTCATGGGTTATGTTTTGCCTTGGGGCCAAATGTCATTCTGGGGTGCAACTGTTATTACTGGTTTGTTTGGCGCAATCCCGTTCATCGGTGAAAGCATCCAAACGTTGCTATTGGGCGGTCCAGCCGTCGATAACGCAACATTGAACCGTTTCTTCAGCTTGCACTACTTGCTGCCTTTCGTGATTGCTGGCCTTGTCATCCTTCACATTTGGGCTTTCCACACTACTGGCAACAACAACCCAACGGGTGTTGAGGTTCGTCGTGGTTCAAAAGAAGAAGCTGAAAAAGACACGCTACCATTTTGGCCATACTTTGTGATCAAAGACTTGTTCGCACTGGCTGTGATCTTGGTTGTATTCTTTGCTGTTGTTGGCTTCATGCCAAACTATCTGGGTCACCCGGACAACTACATTGAAGCAAATGCGCTATCTACACCTGCACACATCGTTCCGGAATGGTATTTCTTGCCGTTCTACGCGATCTTGCGCGCCTTCACTTCCGAAGTTTGGGTTGTTCAAATTGCGTCCTTCGTGACCGGTGGAATTATCGATGCTAAGTTCTTTGGTGTTCTGGCGATGTTTGGTGCGATTGCAGTTATGGCGCTTGTGCCATGGTTGGATACATCATCAGTTCGTTCTGGTCGTTTCCGTCCAATGTTCAAATGGTGGTTTGCGCTTTTGGTTATCGATTTCTTTGCCCTGATGTGGCTTGGTGCGATGCCTGCTGAAGAACCGTACGCTAGCTTCTCATTGATCGCGTCAGCGTATTGGTTTGCCTACTTCTTGGTTATCCTCCCGTTGTTGGGTGTGATCGAGAAGCCGGACGCACAGCCTGCGACCATCGAAGAAGACTTTGCCACCCATTATGGTGGTGACGCAGACAAGTCTGCGGAATAAGAGGAAGATGCGCATGTTAAAAAAACTCGCAATCAGCACTGTGGCAGCGGCAACGCTGGCCACAGGCGCATTCGCCGCTGGCGGTGCAGGTCACATCGAAGACTTTGATTTTTCATTTGAGGGACCATTTGGTGCCTTTGATCAAAATCAGCTTCAGCGTGGTCTACAAGTATACACCGAAGTTTGTTCTGCCTGTCACGGTTTGAAATTCGTTCCGATCCGCACACTTGCGGATGAAGGCGGACCACACCTGCCAGAAGATCAAGTCCGTGCATATGCAGCACAGTTCGACATCTATGATGCGGCTTTGGACGAAGATGTACCCCGTAAGCCTTCTGACTTCTTTCCAGAGTCTGCGTTGGAGAATGCACCTGACTTGAGCCTAATGGCGAAAGCACGCGCTGGTTTCCACGGTCCTTACGGTTTGGGAATTAACCAATTCGTAAAAGGTATTGGCGGCACAGAATACATCGCTTCGATCTTAACCGGTTATACGGGTGAAGAAAAAGAGCAGGCAGGTGTGACGTTTTATGAAAATACTGCATTTCCAGGTGGCTGGATCGCTATGGCGCCGCCCCTTTATGGTGAGGATGTAGAATTCTCTGATGGTCACGACAACGACTTGCACCACATCGCTGCTGACGTATCAGCATTCTTGATGTGGACAGCTGAACCAAAAATGATGGCGCGTAAGCAAGCTGGTGTTGTTGGTGTTCTTCTGCTTACTCTGTTGTCTGTGCTGCTTTACATGACCAACAAGAAGCTTTGGGCACCTCACAAAAAGAAGCACTAAGTTTGCTTCCTTTAGAATCTAAAAGGCCCTGCACTTGTGACGGTGCAGGGCCTTTTTCTTTGGAATGGATACAGTTCGTTTTAAGCTATTAATTGTTTGTCTTGTACAGCCAATATGATTGCCGTAACGATTTGACCCTCGGTTTGCGGATTGGCGAACGATACCTCGGTAAATTGTTCTGTACGGCCCATGCTTGGGTTCTCCATCAATATTTGATGGGTTTTCCCAACCTGAGCCTGTAAATGGCGCTGTACTTGCGTTTCGCCCGCTGAACGCAATGCCGCTGCACGCATTTTGATAGCTTTCCCATTAACCTGCGGCATCCGCGCAGCTGGCGTGCCGGGGCGTGGCGAATAAGGGAACACATGCAGCCACGTCAGATCACATTCAGTGACTAGGGCAAGTGAGTTAGCGAACATCTCGTCGGTTTCGGTTGGGAATCCCGCAATTATATCTGCACCAAATGTCATATCTGGCCGAAGTTTTTTGGCGTCTTGGGCAAATTGGATTGCATCATCGCGCAAATGGCGGCGTTTCATCCGCTTAAGGATCATATCGTCGCCGTGTTGTAGTGACAGATGTAGGTGCGGCATCAAGCGTGGCTCAGTCGCGATTGCCTGCATAAGGTTTTCATCAACTTCAATGCTGTCGATCGAACTGATACGCAAGCGTGGAAGGTCGGGGATCAACCGCAGAATGCGCATAACCAAGTCGCCAAGTTTAGGCTCTGAAGGAAGGTCTGCACCCCAACTGGTCAGGTCTACACCAGTCAAAACAACTTCGTTGAAGCCTTTGTCGACCAGCCGCTTGATCTGATCGACAACGACGCCTGCAGGCACGGAGCGCGAGTTACCGCGGCCATATGGAATAATGCAGAAGGTGCAACGATGATCACAACCATTTTGAACTTGAACATAAGCGCGACTGCGCGTTCCAAAACCGTCGATCAAGTGACCGGCAGTTTCAGTGACAGACATGATGTCATCCACTTGGACGGTTTCAGTTTCGCCGATGAAGTCAGCAGCTAAGCCTTTCCATGTGTCGCCCATCATCTTTTCGGTATTGCCGATTACAGCATCGACTTCGTCCATTGTTGTGAAAGTCTCAGGCTCTGTCTGCGCTGCACAGCCCGTTACGATCAGTCTGGCGTCAGGGTTCTCGCGGCGTAGCTTACGGATGTCCTGACGGGCCTTGCGCACGGCCTCAGCTGTAACGGCACAGGTGTTGATGACAACTGCGTTTTGAAGGCCAGCGGTTTCAGCCAGTTCCTTCATTGCCTCGGTTTCATATGCATTCAGCCGACAACCGTGATTTGAGAATTTTGGGGCGGTCATTGTAGTGAGTCCAAGAAATTTTGTGTCAGTGTTCCAGAGAAGACGTGCATCGTACCACCGGTCATCCAAACGCCATCATCGCGCCAGTCTATGTGCAAGGTGCCGCCATCAAGGTCTATACGCACTGTACGCCCTGTTAGGCCGCGTCTAGCAGCTGCAACCGCTGTGGCGCAGGACGAGGAGCCAGAGGCGAGTGTGACGCCCACGCCGCGCTCCCATACGCGCATACGGATGTGATCGGTGCCAACGACTTGGGCGAATTGTACATTTGTTCGTTCTGGGTAGAATGGATGATGTTCAAAAGCGGGACCCTGAGTTTCG
>JABGTH010000049.1 GCA_018647275.1 Paracoccaceae bacterium | reverse complement strand
CGTCGGCTTCCGTGCGGATATAGCCATCGTTCACACGATTGACCGCGCCGTAAAACGCTTCTGCGTTTGGAATTCCAAAGTCCCCAAAGGTCTCGCACATTTCGGTATAAAGCCAGCTAGTAAACGCACGGCTGCGCCCCATTTGATTTTCATAAATGCGGCTCTGGCTTTCGTGCACACCCATCGAAACGCCATTACCAAGGGGTGTCAGCAGATAGTCACGGTCGATCCCTTGCTCGTAACATGCGTGCCCAACTTCGTGGATGGTTGAGTAAAAGCAATTGAACGGGTCAGCTTCGTTGGTACGGGTCGTGATACGTACATCTAAGCCACTGCCAGAACTAAATGGGTGAACCGCTTTGTCAACGCGCCCGTGGCTCATGTCATAGCCAAATGTCTTTGCCAGATGGCGCGTCAGCTTCATCTGTTTGCCAGCGTCAAAAGTACCTTCCAAAGGTGCAGGTGAGTCAGCGTCGCGAATTGCGGCACGTAGCGCCGTCAATTCAGGGCGTAACGCGCCAAACATTGCTTCCAAGTCAGCGGCAGTTGTTCCCGGTTCATAGTCCGCGAGCATTGCGTCATAGACATCTCCACCTGCGGCCAATGCTTCGCCTTCTTGGCGCTTAAGGTTGATAACCTCCTCAAAGGTAGGCGCGAAAGCTGCAACATCATCATCTTCACGTGCAGCGGCCCATGTGCCTTGCGCTGTAGACGTTACGCGAGCAATCGTAGCCGCCAAATCTGCAGGTACTTTGCTCGCGCGGTCAAAACTGCGTTGGATATGGCGCACTTGTGCTTTGCTAACATCACCAATCGTGCTTGTGTCAATCGCTGCCAACCAATCCCCAACACGTGGGTCTGTCCGACGCCCATGCAAGACACCTTCAATCGCGGCCATTTCTTCGCCACGCTGCGGCGCGGCACCTTTTGGCATCATCGTTTCCTGATCCCACCCCAAGCGGCCAGCGATTTGACCAAGGGCCGTTGTCTCGCGCGTGAACGCCATCAAGTCGTCGTAAGCAGTCATTGGATCAATTTCCTCTTAGGGACGTTGTTATTGGGTAGGCGCTTAGGAAGCGTGCGCGCAGTAGCGTAACCCACAAGATCACGGCCAACAGCTGATGTACAATGGCGATCTGAACAGGCGCGCCATAAAGAACGGTAACGATACCAAGAATAATCTGTGCACACAGCAGGGCAAAGGCCATGTTGAACGCCGCTTGGGTACGACGGTGCGCTGATTTTCGCCCCTTCAACCAAACAAAGATCGCAAATGCCAATAACGCATATCCAACTACGCGGTGCACAAATTGCACCAAACCCGGACTTTCAAATATATTGCGCCACCATGGCTCAAGTACAAATGCGGAGGCAGGGAAGATTTGCCCGCCCATCAACGGCCAGTCTGTATAGCTGCGCCCGGCGTCAATCCCAGCAACCAGTGCGCCGATCAAAATTTGTAGAAACGCGAAATGCACAAGCCCAGTGGACAAACCAAACAGCTTTGCCTCTTTGCCGCGACGTGCTTGCATCAGGTCGCGTTCGGGGCGCGACAGCATCATCATGTACCATGCGATGAAACCAAGGATGACAAACGCCAACCCTAAATGGGTCGCCAAACGGTAGCTGGCCACATCAATCATGCTTTCGCCGGATGTTACGCCCGAAGAAACCATCCACCAGCCAATAGCACCCTGCGTACCACCGAGGACGCCCAACAATAGCAAACGTGTTGTCCAGCCGGTTGGGATTTGGCGGCGCAGTAGGAACCAGAAGAAACCAATCGCCCACACTAAGCCAACAACGCGACCCAACTGTCGATGGCCCCATTCCCACCAGTAAATTACTTTAAAGTCAGAGAGTTGCATCCATTGATTCTGAATGCGAAACTCATCAATTGCTTGATATTTCGCAAATTCGGATTCCCAATCAGCAGCATTCAAAGGTGGAATCGCGCCAGTAAAAGGGCGCCATTCTGTAATGCTAAGGCCGCTGTCAGTGAGGCGGGTAAGCCCACCAACCAATATCATCAGCACAACCAGTCCAAATAGGATCATCAGCCAAACACGGATCGCACCACGTGCGCCATCTCGGCCTTTGTCAATCATACCAGGCTGTGCGGCGGGCGTTTGGTCGACGCTACCGACCTCTTCGAAAATACTGCGTTTGGTGCTCATCTTGTTCCTCTTGTCACATTAAAGGGCGACTGTTGGTTGCAAGTTAGGCCGCGCAAGCCGGATCGTCCAGCGGATCAGTCCTCGCGTTCCTTCCAACGGACCATCTGCCGCAGGATACCATGAAACATCTGCACATCTGCGCGGGTTAGCGGCATGCGGCTCCACATGTTGCGCAGATTTAATTTCATACTTGTAGCTTTGTGTTCGGGGTAAAAGAAGTTCGCCACATCCAGACGGTCTTCATAGTGACGCGCCAAATGTTCTGTCTCTTGCCCAGTTGCCCAGTCAGTTCCTGCCATCTCAACAACTTCATGCTCAACTTTACCCTGCTGGCGCATCCACTCATAGCCTACGAGGAGCACACATTGAGCCAAATTAAGTGACGCAAAGTTCGGGTTTACGGGCACAGAGATAATAGCGTTCGCCTGCGCGATGTCTTCATTCTCTAGCCCTGCGCGTTCTGGACCAAACAACACAGCGACCTTACCGCCAGCCGCAATTTTTTCGGCTGCCAATTTCATAGCAGCTTCCGGTGAATAAACAGGTTTGGTCAAATCACGCGACCGCGCGGTCGTCGCGAAGACGTATGTGCAATCCGCCAAACTGTCGGGAAGATTATCTGACAATTGCGCATCATCTAACAAGCGACCGGCACCACTGGCCAAAGCAACCGCAGCCTGATTTGGCCAACCGTCACGTGGGGCCACAATGCGCATGCGATCTAAGCCAAAGTTATACATCGCCCGCGCTGCAGAGCCGATGTTTTCGCCCATTTGCGGACGCACGAGTACAAAGAAAGGAATATGAACCATGCCCGTCCCATACCCAGAGGACGCGGGGCACACAATCACCCTGCCCTTGTTTCTGTTAAAAATACGCGTTCAAACGAACAAAACCAGCGCCATAAAAGTTTCCTTTTCCTACAACATCCGCTAGTGCTGCCCCAAGTTTAGACAAAAGGACCAAGCCAATGGCCGCCAAAGACACACAACCCGACCAACCACAGCTGTATCTTATCACTCCCGCAGAGTTTGAACTGGACGTGTTTCCCAACCTATTGGCCAGCGTTTTAGACGCACACCCTATAGCCTGCGTGCGTATGGCTATGGCCTCTCAAGATGAGCAACGCTTGTCCAAGGCGGCAGATGCCCTGCGCGAAGTCACACATGCCAGAGATGTTGCATTGTTAATCGAAGACCATATTCCATTGGTTGAACGCCTTGGCCTTGATGGTGTTCACTTGAGTGATGGTGCTCACCAAGTGCGTTATGCCCGCAAAGAACTGGGCCCTGACGCTATTGTTGGTGTTCACAGTTCAACGTCACGCCATGATGGCATGGGGGCTGGCGAGGCTGGTGCGGATTACGTCTGCTTTGGCCCTGTACGAGAAAGCACATTGGGCGACGGCAGCTTTGCCGAAACCGGTCTGTTCGAGTGGTGGTCCGAAGTCATCGAAGTACCGGTGGTTGCTGAGGGCTTGCTGAACCTTGAAATGATCAAAACGCTCACCCCAATGACAGACTTTTTTGCTATTGGAGATGAGATCTGGTCAACGGATGATCCGGTTGCGGCCCTCACGACTTTACGCGAAGCGATGTCCTAAACCTTAAAAGAACACACGTTCTATACACCAAAATGCACCAACAGCTGCAATGATGCAGGATGCAGGGATCGCGATCCCTGCCCTGTACCATGATTTGCGTGCGAACCATCCAACGGCTAGGAATGCCAGCGCGATAACTGTGAGTTGGCCCAATTCCACGCCAATGTTGAACGCAATCAATGCAGGAATAAATTGTCCGTCAGGCAAACCAAACTCGCCCAACACGGACGCAAAACCAAGTCCGTGCAATAGGCCAAACCCGAAAATCACAAACGTACGCCACTGATTCAATCCTTTGGCAAAGATGTTTTCGACAGCAACGTAGACGATGGACGCTGCAATAAGTGGCTCAACAATACTACCAGGTACGTTGACCCAGCCCATCGCGCCCAATGCGAGCGTAACAGTGTGCGCAAGCGTAAAGGCACTGATCTGCCAGACCAGTGGACGCATTCGTGTGCTTAGAAAGAACAACCCTAAAACAAACAGGATGTGATCAAGACCTTTAGGTAAAATATGGTCAAATCCGACGGGAATATATGCGGTGAATGTTTCCCACGCGGTCGATTCGCCGCCACCTGCGATCAATATCGATGGGCTAGAAGTACCCGGATCAACGTATCCCGTGAAGGGTGCCTCCACTCCTTGTTGACGCAATACCAATGCACCGCGTCCAGTGGGCCAATTAATGATCACCTCACCTGCGCTTGCTGGCACAACCCCGCTCAGCGCCAGTGTGGAAATACGGGGTTGTTCGAAATCGGGCATAATCGCTAGCTCGAAGTTCGAAATAGTGAGGGCAACGGCCTGATCATCGACCGCAACCAGCGGTGTCGCGTTGAAACCATTGATAATCCCAGGCAAACGCCCCTCGATCTCCGCAGCGTTCAATTTACGCAGCGCGTCGTAACTTTCAGCCTCATCGGCTTCGTCAGTATCTGTAACTACATCGAGGTTAATACCAGCCAAGAAAGCTTCGACATTCAGACGCATCGCAAACGTAAGATTACCTTCCACAACTTCTAGGTCTGCAATGGTTGGCACTGTCTCGTGCGCACTCACAAATGTGGCACCTGAGACAAGTAAGCTTGACATCAGCACTACAAAGCGCAGCTTGAGTGTTAACCAATAGAAAGCTCTCGTCATGAAGTTGTCCCATCTTGTTCTTGCTGTAACCCTCAGTCTATCCGCGACGAGCGCCTTTTCACACGAGTTTTGGATTGAACCGCAGAAGTTTCAAGTGGAAAACGGCGAGATTATGGAGATTGACCTAAAGAATGGTCAAAACTTCGTTGGTTCAAGGCTTTCGTATTTTGAAAAACAATTTTCACGCTTTGAATTGGTGCAAGGCGACGTGTTAACGCCTGCGCAAGGACGCTCCGGTGATCAACCGGCATTGACCACAAGCGTTGATCAAGATGGATTGCTGGTTATCTTACACGAAACAACACCAGCGGCGATAAAATACAAAGAATGGGCAAAGTTCGCAAAGTTTGCAGCACATAAGGATTTCAAGAATGCGGAAGCCGATCACAAAGCTGCTGGCTGGCCAAGCGAGAACTTCAGAGAGAGTTATACCCGACACGTCAAAGCACTGATTGCTGTTGGTTCGGGAGATGGATCGGACCAAAACTATGGTATGGAAACCGAGTTTGTCGCCCTAAGCAATCCCTACGGCGATGGTTTTGATGGCAATATGCAGGTCCAACTTCTCTTTGAAAACACGCCACGCCAGAATACACAGGTTGAAGTTTTTGAACGTGCACCTGACGAAACAGTTTCGATCACTCTGCACCAAACTGATGACAACGGCATTGCGCAAATTCCCGTGAAATCAGCGCACACGTACCTATTTGACGCCGTTGTTTTGCAGCCCCACACCAAAGACGACAAAGCGGTTTGGCAAACACTATGGGCAGCACTCACGTTTCAGGTTCCAAAATAAGCAGATCGCCTTGCGCCTGTCGGCGTCACAGTCCAAGACTATTCACATGAACAAACAACCTGATATCTTATGCATTGGCAGCGTTCTTTGGGACGTCATTGGCCGATCGTCCCGCGCAATGCGCCAAGGCTTTGATGTGCCCGGACGTATAACCCGCCTGCCGGGCGGCGTTGCAATGAACATCGCTATGACACTGGCACGCTTTGGAATGACGCCAGCGCTTCTGACCGCACTTGGGCGCGACGCAGAAGGTGATGAACTGATGGCCGCTTGCGCAGCACGTGGCATGATCACCGACACGATCTACCGATCCGAGGATTTGCCAACTGACAGTTATATGGCCGTAGAAGGTGCTAATGGCCTAATTGCCGCTATCGCTGATGCGCATTCGTTAGAAGCTGCTGGCGCAAAGATTTTGCGCCCCCTTTCCGATGGCACCTTAGCGGACCCAGATCACCTTTTTGATGGGCTGATTGCACTGGACGGCAACTTGACGGTCGAGCTGTTGTCAGAGATTGCCAACGATCTCTCCCTTATCAAGGCAGACCTACGCGTCGCCCCTGCCTCTCCTGGCAAGGCAGAACGCCTGTTGCCTTTTCTCCACGCAGGTCGCGGCACACTCTATGTTAATTTGGAGGAAGCTGGCCTCCTTTGCCAAACGACATTCACATCATCCAGCGACGCCGCTGCTGCACTGCTGGCAAAAGGTGCCGCACGTGTTCTGGTGACCAATGGTGGATCAGACGCCAGCGAAGGCACGGATAATGAAATCATTAGTCAAACACCACCGCAAGTGCTGGTGGCCCGCATAACGGGCGCAGGCGATACATTTATGGCCGCTCACATTGCAGCGGAATCCCGTGGTGCGGACCGCAAGACTGCCTTAAACAAAGCCCTTAAGTCAGCAGCCACCTATGTTTCTGGAGAACCTGTATAATGACACTATTCACCCCATCTGCTGAAGTGGCAAAAGCGCAAGCCGAAGGAACCCCGGTGGTTGCATTAGAAAGTACGATCATTACGCATGGGATGCCCTATCCCCAAAACCTAGAAGTTGCGCGTCAGGTCGAAGCGGATGTACGTGCCGCTGGTGCTGTTCCCGCAACGATGGCAGTGTTGAACGGCACACTGCGAGTTGGTTTAGACGATGCTGAACTTGAGGCTTTGGCCAAAGCCAAAGGCGTCGCCAAGCTTTCACGCGCAGATATGGCCGCGTGCATTGCAACTGACGGCACAGGTGCCACAACGGTTGCTGCAACAATGATCGCCGCCCATTTGGCTGGTATTCACGTCTTCGCAACGGGTGGTATTGGTGGCGTTCATAAAGGCGCTGAGCTTAGCTTTGATATCTCGGCCGATTTGATGGAATTGGCACAAACGCCTGTGACGGTTGTGGCCGCCGGTGCCAAGGCGATCCTTGATATCCCCAAGACACTTGAGGTTCTCGAAACTCAAGGCGTCCCAGTCATCGCATATGGCCAAGATGACATGCCCGCATTCTGGTCTCGCGAAAGCGGACTGCCAGCCCCCTTGCGTATGGACGATCCAGCGCAAATCGCTGCGGCCCATAGGCTACGCGGTGAAATGAGAGTGCCTGGCGGTCAATTAATTGGGAACCCAATCCCAAAAGACGCAGAGATCAGTGCCGAAGTTCTGGCCCCAATTATTGCGCGAGCTCAGGCAGATGCAGATGCCTTTGGCATCGCGGGTAAAGCCGTAACCCCTTACTTGTTGCAACGCATTTTTGAGTTAACCGAGGGCAAATCCCTCGAAGCTAATATTGCACTGGTGCGTAACAATGCGAAGTTAGCGGCAGGAATAGCCAAACATTTAGCCGATTACTCTACAAAATAACTCGAAATTGCAGCCAACCATTGTAGCATCAGATCAAAGCGCCTACCTAGAACGACAAATTATATCGGACACACCATGAACACCCCATTCGATTTAGAAACACCTCGCCGCGCTAGCTTACTTGCACGCCTTCGATCTTCGTTTTTGACCGGATTGGTGGTTATTGCCCCCGTTTGGCTTACGGTTTGGTTAATCTGGAGCGTTGTCGGTTGGATTGATGGTGCGGTCCTGCCTTGGGTCCCTAATTCATACCAACCCGACAAGATGATCCAAGACTTGCTTGGGTTAGAGCGTGATGTCCAGATCGATGTGCGCGGCATCGGTGTTGTTATATTCTTGGTGTTCACAATCATCGTTGGCTGGATGGCCAAAGGCTTTATGGGGCGCTCGCTGATACGTTTTGCTGAAGGCATCGTTGAACGTACGCCGGTTGTGCGCTCAATCTATTCAGGCATCAAACAGATCTCTGAAACAGTATTTGCCCAAACCGAGCGCTCGTTTGAAAAAGCCTGTTTGATCGAATACCCGCGCAAAGGGATTTGGGCTATCGGTTTTATCTCTACTACTGCGAAGGCTGAAATTTCTGACCGCGCGGGTAAAGATGGTGGCGCTATGTCGATCTTCTTACCGACAACACCAAATCCTACTTCTGGGTTCTTGTTGTTCGTTCCAGCAAAGGATGTGATCGAGCTAGACATGAGTGTTGAAGACGCCGCAAAGTTGGTGATCTCTGCAGGGCTGGTCTACCCCAATGCAAAAGACCCGACAGAACCCAAAGTTTAAGGTGCCTCCTGTCGAGCTATTCGAATAACGCCGTCCCAGACTGGATCCTAATAGGTCGTGAACCGGACTTTCCGCCTAACGCCAATTGGCCATTACGCGGCTCAAGCATCTTAGTTAAATTGCACTCAACCATAATCCCGATAGGCCAAAAAAAACGCCAGCACGAGGCTGGCGTAAAGTTATTGAGGCAGGTTTCATACAGGCAAGAAACCTATCGAGCAGTAGAGACTTTATAAACCTTTGGCGGTGCTTGGCCAAGCTAAAAATTTCGCCTTGCATGTCAGTGCAATTGCGCCAGGTGGTAATAAAACAAGGGCGTAAAGGGATTGTTGCACAAATGAGATCAGTATTTTTCCAAAAATTTAGAGGGGTTTACGCAGCCTCAATACATACAACGGCAGCGATTCTTATCGATTCTGCAGCGCATGCAGAATCGGCTCATGGCATAGCTATGTATGGTGAACCTATTCTACCACAGGATTTTGTGTCCCTACCCTACGCAAACTCTGATGCACCCAAAGGTGGTGCAATTGTTATAGGAAATACTGGCGAATTCGATTCGCTTAACCCGTATATCGCCAAAGGAACGGTTCCTTGGCAGCTTCATTTTTTTCACACATGAATCGTTAATGGGGCGCACACAAGACGAGCCTTTTAGGCTTTATGGCCTGATTGCCGAATCAATTAACACAGATGAAGATCGCACTTCGGTCGAATTCAAACTTTGCTCAGGAGCAAAATTCTCCGATGATTCTCCGACTAAAGTTGAAGATGTCATATGGATTTTTAAGAATTTGGGAACCGAAGGACATCAACATTATCGTGGTTTGTGGTCCAAAATCTCAAGTGTTTAAAAAACTGGACCGTCTAGCGTTCGCTTTAACTTTGCTGAAGAGAACCGTGAATTGGCGCTTTTGGCAGTCATGTGCTCGATCATGCAAAAAAGACAATGGGAAGGTCAAGAATTAGCAGATGCTAAAATCGCAGACATTCCTATAGGTTTTGGCCCTTATGTGATCACCAAGTATGACGCTGGCCGTTCAGTACAGTTAACGCGCAACAAAATGTATTGGGGTTCCGACGCCAACCTCCCACTGCACAGAGGTACAAATAACTTCGATCAGATCACTTTGGACTTCTGCGGCGACTCTACCTCGCAAAAAAGACGCCTTCAAAGCTGGCCAAGTATCCGCACAACGCGAATTTAACGTTAAACGCTGGAATAGCCGCTATGATGTCCCACTTGCCCTTGCTGGTGATGTTGTATAACCGGAATTCCCGCACAAAAAGCCATCAGGTATGACCGGCTTTGTTAGGAACTCACGCCGTGCACGGTTTAATGATTGGCGTGTACGCGCGGCTTTGATCCAAGCCTTCAACTTTGAGTTCACCAATAGCGCCCTCACAGGCGGCGCACAGCCACGTATCACGTCCTACTTCTCTAACCCACTGCATGCTATGGAAGAGGGCCAAGCAAAGGGGCGTACTGCAGAGCTGTTGACACCTTTTGCAGCAGATACGCCTCGAGGCCTGATGGAAGGTTACGTACTTCTGTATCTGATGTTCTGAACGCAATCGTCAGGGCATTCGCAGCGCGATTGCTTTGCTCAAAAAAGCCCGTTGGGAGCCAGTTGATGGCATGATGCAAAACGCTGACGGCGAAAGCCTTAGTCTGACGATCCTATTTGCTCAAGGTAAGTCAGAGCATAAGGCCATCACTGATCTGTACCTTGGTGCACTGAAACGTCTGGATGTCGCAGCTGAAGTCGAAACAGTAGACAACGCTCAGCACGTGGAGCGCACGGGTAAGTTTGACTTTGACGTCACATATTACCTCCGCTCACTGTTCCTTTCAACGGGCAACGAGCAGCAGTTTTATTGGGGCAGCCCGTCTGCTTCAATGGAGTGCAGTCGCAATCTAATGGGCGCACAAAGCCCAGCTGTTGATGCGATGTTTGCTGCTGGCTCAAAAGATGACTTTGTCCCAGCTGTACGTGGTCTTGATCGCGCGTTGATTACCGGCCGCTATGTGATCGCGTTCTGGCAGTTTACAACAGGCCGTATCGTACATGTGAAAGAGATGAAGTATCCGGAAAACCTGCCGATCTACGGCGATTCCCCATTCTACATACCGGAAGTATGGTAGTGGGAAAATTAATCTCCCTTCTTTCTATTGAAGTCACAAAACTTTTACGACAAAGCCCTAGGGGTCACAAACTTCTGGCGCTTTGCGCTTCACCGATCGGGACGAACACATGATACGTAAAATTGCTGCCGAAGGCTTAGGAACTTCTCTTCTTCTTATTGGAGTTGTTGGTTCTGGGATCATGGGAGAAAGCCTAGCTGATGGGAACACTGCCATCGCACTATTGGCAAACGCTATTGCGACGGGCTGTATGCTTTACGTCATTATCACAGTCTTGGGTCCAATATCTGGCGCTCATTTCAATCCTGCTGTAACCTTAGCCTTCTACTTGCGCGGCAACTTGGATCGCGCCACGGCGCTTGCATATGTTCCTACACAGATCATTTGTGGAATTTTAGGCGTTTGGGCAACGCATTTCATGTTCGATCTACCAATATTACAGGCGTCTAGCACAATGCACCGCACAGGAATTTCACAGTGGTGGTCTGAAGGAATTGCGACTTTTGGCTTGTTGTTCGTCATTTTTGGCGGGATTAAATCGCGCCCAGAGGCAGTACCTGCGCTTATCGCAATGTACATCACCGGTGCGTATTGGTTCACATCATCGACCAGCTTTGCCAACCCAGCCGTCACAATTTCACGCGGTTTCAGCGACACCTTCGCTGGCATCTACCCCGGTCACATTGCGGCATTCATTGTTGTTCAGGTTATCGTGGTATTTGTCGCCCACAAGACATTGGTCGCGCTATTTTCTGGGGACTAATTTAGCGACGTGACCCATAGGATCGATGCATCTTCATCACTAAGAGACACCACATTGTGCCCCATGGTCGCGTCATAATAAGCGCTGTCGCCACGACGCATTTCAACGGGTTCGTAGAACTCTGTGTACAGCTGCACAACGCCCGTCAGCACATAAATAAACTCTTCACCATCGTGGCGCACCCAGCCGTCGAACTCATCCATAGAGCGGGCGCGTACACGCGCGCGGTACGGCAACATCTTTTTCTGCGTCAACGTCTCAGCCAACAACTCGTGCTCATAAGTCACCGTTACTGTCGCATTGCCTTCGCCGTTTTTGGTGACAGCCATGCGGCCGCCCACTTGGCCTTGTGCGGGTGGCGTAAACAATTGCGGTACGGAGATATCTAGTCCGATGGCCAACTTCTTTAGCGCTTCATAGGTTGGCGACATTTGACCATTTTCGATTTTAGACAATGTTGAACGAGCCAAACCTGCCTGTCCTGCAGCTTGTTCAAGCGTCCAATCACGCGCTTTGCGCAATTCGCGCACGCGCATACCCAAATCAAGCGGTTCCCCAGTTTCGGTTGCACCACCTTCACGGGCGATCTTAATCAGCGATTTGGGATCTTTTGATGTCATGCCCGTTCTATAGATGTCGCGTGCCGGCCATGCAACGTGCGCCTTGTGCGGCACGCAAGCACAGGCTAGCAAATGTTATGCTATCGATTTTTGATAATGGCCCACAAGCGCCCTACCCTCGACTATTTAATATGGCGGCCCATGTTTTGGCGCAAAGTCGTGTTTTCCCTGATAAAATCGCGCTGAAAATTTTGCACACGGATCACTCCGATGCTTGGACGTACAGAGAACTTGAAGCCGCTGTTTTAGGAATTGCTGCCGGCTTATTAGAGAGTGGCGCACAAACCGGCGATCTAATCCTAATGCGCCTTGGCAATACAGTTGACTATCCACTGACATATCTTGGTGCGCTTGCTGCTGGATTAGTTCCGGTCCCGACCTCCGCGGCATTGACGCTGCCAGAAGTCGAACGGATCATTGAAGAGTTATCACCGACATTGATCGTCCGCGATACCGCCGTAACCTGCCCCGAAACTAGCAATCAAATCCACCTACCGCAGTTGCAAGCCATGTGCGACCTATCACCGGTGGGCTATCACATGGGTGAACCTGAACGGTTGGGCTATGTCGTCTATACTTCAGGCACGTCGGGTAAACCACGCGCCGTTGCCCACGCACACCGTGCGATTTGGGCCCGCCAAATGATGTTTGAGGGATGGTATGGGTTGCGGACCGACGACCGCGTTCTGCATGCTGGTGCATTCAATTGGACCTATACCATGGGAACCGGACTGATGGACCCCTGGACCATCGGCGCGACGGCGATGATCCCCGCTGCGGGCACACAATCTAATGCACTCCCAACATTGCTGGCCAACAACGATGCAACGATCTTTGCGGCTGCTCCTGGCGTTTATCGCCAGTTGTTACGTGATTGTGAAACACTAACCTTACCAAATTTGCGACACGGATTGAGTGCCGGAGAAAAGCTACCTACTGCGACCCGCACCGCTTGGAGCAAGGCAACCGGAACGTCAGTTTTTGAGGCATATGGTATGTCAGAATGTTCAACATTCTTATCGGGTAGTCCCTCACAACCCGCTCATGGCGATAGATTAGGACAACCCCAGACAGGCAGAAGGATTGCAATCCTTGGACCAGACGGACCAGTCTCGCGTGGCAATGAGGGTACCATCGCGGTGCACAAGAGCGACTGTGGCCTAATGATGGGATACCTTAAAGCCCCTGAAGAAACGGCTGCTAAGATGCAGGGTGAGTGGTTTCTAACCGGGGATCAAGGGATCATGCACCATGACGACCAAATCAGTTACCTTGGACGTGATGATGATATGATGAATGCGGGTGGTTATCGCGTTTCACCCATAGAGGTAGAGCAGGCATTCAATGGCTACTCAGGCATGGAATCCGTTGCAGTGACCCAAGTTGAAGTTAAAATCGACACATATGTAATAGCAGCTTTTTATACGGGACCCGTTGCGCTAGAGGAAAACGAACTCAACGCTTACGCGGCCCACCAATTAGCACGCTACAAGCAACCACGGCTTTACATCCACATCGACACATTGCCGATGGGTGCAAATGGCAAGATCCTTAGAAAAGAATTGCGTGATAGGTATACCCCAAAAAGCCACTGATCCCTCGCACCTGCCTGTGATTTAAGATATGGCAGCTCAAGATTCACAATTTTCGACCAAATGAGCCCCATATGACAACGCAACCGATCAAACTTGATATCATGTCAGACCCAATTTGCCCGTGGTGTTTCATCGGCAAGGCCTATTTGGACAAAGCGCTGTCTGCACATCCGAACCATCCATTTTTGATCGAATGGCACCCATTTCAATTGAACCCCGATATGCCCGCAAATGGCATGGGACGCCGCGAATACCTCGAGGGTAAATTCGGCGGCAAAGAAGCAGCAGTGCGCGCCTATGCCCCAGTCGTAGAAAGTGCCAAAACCGCCGGTGTCGCAATCGATTTTGAAGGCATGCAACGTACGCCAAACACAATCAACGCCCACCGTTTGATCCATTGGGCCGGCATTGAGGGGCGCCAAACGGCAGCTGTGTCTGCCCTGTTCAAAGCATATTTCACCGATGCGCACGACATTGGTGACCCAGATGTCCTGATCGATATTGCAAAAAGTGTAGAAATGAATGGTGACGTTGTAAAACGTCTTTTGGACAGTGACGAAGATTTGAAATTGATCCAAGACCGTGACAAGCACAGCCGCAAGATGGGTATTAATTCTGTTCCAACATTTATCATTGCGAACCAACACGCGGTTCCAGGTGCGCAATCTCCTGAATTATGGGCACAAGTTATCGCCGACTTAACAGCTCAAGCGGATGCACCTTAACAGATATGCATACCAAAAATGCGCTGAAGTGCATCACTAAAGATTAGCCATTTTCAATCATAGGTAAATGGCACATACGCCTTAGTGAAGCGATATAGCATCGCTATGGAATGAGAAAATGTCGATATCATCGAAACAAATCATGGGACGCACAGAATTCGTCGCCCTCATGGCGATGATGTTTGCGACTGTCGCTTTCTCCATAGATGCAATGCTGGCCGCTATCCCCGATATAGCAGACGAAATTGCACAAGGCAGCGCATCACACGCGGCTTGGATACTGACATCATTTGTTGGCGGAATGGGGCTGGGAACCTTTTTCGCGGGCCCATTGTCTGACGCCTATGGGCGTAAACCTATAGTATATGCAGGTGTAGCGATCTATATCATCAGCGCGATGTTTGCCTGGTATTCTTCTTCACTAGAATGGGTATTGGTTGCACGGTTCTGCCAAGGTTTAGGTGCCGCAGGACCTCGTGTTGTTTCAATGGCAATGGTACGCGATCTTTTCTCTGGTCGTGAAATGGCCCGGATCGTATCGGTCGCAATGACGATCTTCATCCTCGTACCCGCAATTGCCCCAGCAATGGGGCAACTGATCATAAATGCCTTTGGGTGGCGCAGTATTTTCGGCGCCTTCATCGCCTTCTCGCTGATCGTAGTGGTGTGGGTCGCCACACGCTATACTGAGTCATTGGAACTTGAAGATCGTCGCCCATTACAAATGGGGTTGATGATCGATGCCGTTAAGCAACTTCTCACACATAAAACGGTTAGGCTGTCGATCCTAATCCAGACCCTGATGCTGGCCATGTTGTTTTCAACCCTCATTTTGATCCAGCCAATCTATGACCAGATTTATGATCGCGCGGAAACATTTCCTTTCTGGTTTGGAGCCGTGGCGTTGTTTTCAGGGGCTTCCAGCCTCCTAAATGCCTATATCGTGACCCGATTTGGCATGTACAAAGTGGTCACACGGACCTTGTTCATCCAAGTCATAATTGGTGCCATTGTTTTGATAGCGTTGTTTCTGTTTCCAGCAATCAGTTTTCCCCTATTTGTCTTTTGGCAGTTTTGCCTGTTTTCACAGGCTGGTCTCACAATGGGCAACCTCAACGCGATTTCGATGGAACCAATGGGCCATATTGCAGGCATGGCGGCATCAGTAATTGGGTCGATTTCGACCCTTGGGGGCGCGCTGATCGCATCCCCTGTGAGTTTGTTTCTCAGCGACACCCCTACGCCGCTGATCATAACGGTCTTGGGGTTTGGCCTATGCGCCATGTTTTTGATGCGCCAGGTAAACTGTCACCTCACTGAAGACTAAGTTTTTTACGCTTTTTTTCTGCGACGACACGTTCCGCCAAATCACGCGCGATAGAAAACGCGCCTTTTATCTTGTCCCCGTCCTTTTTCCAGTCCCGCAAAACAACGATCTTGTTATCTTTCAGCTTCGCTGCACCACCCTCGTCTCCAAGGAAATCAACCAAGCCAGCCGGAGAGGCGAACTTGTCATTGTGAAACTGAATCGTGACGCCTTTTGGTCCACCATCTAATTTGGAGATACCCGCCTTTTTACACATGGCTTTGATCCGAACGATCAGCATCAATGTGTTCACTTCGCGCGGCAATGTGCCAAATCTATCGATCAACTCGGCAGCAAAGCCTTCCAGCTCAACCTTTGTACTCAGCCCACTGAGGCGGCGATATAGACCCAATCGAACATCCAAATCAGGCACATAAGTCTCTGGGATCAGGACTGGCACGCCCAGCTTGATCTGTGGTGCCCACTGATCGTCATCATCTGAAAGACCTTCCAACTCGCCCGACTTAATTTTGGCAATCGCCTCCTCGAGCATGGATTGATACAACTCAAAGCCAACATCACGCATCTGCCCAGATTGTTCCTCACCCAGAAGGTTCCCTGCCCCGCGAATATCAAGATCTTGAGACGCCAGGGTAAAACCCGCGCCCAAAGTATCGAGCGAGCCAAGAACGCGCAAACGCTTCTCTGCCATCGTTGTCAACTTAGCTCGCGGTTTGGTTGTTAAATAGGCATAGGCACGTGTTTTTGAGCGCCCCACACGACCACGAATTTGATAAAGTTGAGCAAGACCGAACATATCAGCACGGTGCACAATCATCGTATTGGCCGTTGGGATATCAAGGCCAGATTCAACAATCGTAGTCGCCAGCAGAACATCATATTTCCCGTCATAAAACGCGTTCATACGGTCGTCCAACTCACCTGCAGCCATCTGGCCGTTGGCAACTATATATGACACCTCTGGAACGTGTTCTTTCAAGAAGTCCTCGATCTCTCCAATGTCGGAGATACGTGGGACCACGTAGAAGGACTGTCCGCCACGATAATGTTCTCGCAGCAATCCCTCGCGGATCGTGATTTTGTCAAATTCACTGACATACGTTCGGATAGCCAAACGATCCACAGGTGGTGTGCCAATGATCGACAGATCACGAACACCAGTTAGGGACAATTGCAAAGTCCGTGGGATTGGCGTGGCCGTCAGTGTCAGGACGTGAATGTCAGAACGCATCTGCTTAAGACGCTCTTTATGGGTCACGCCAAAGTGCTGCTCTTCATCAATGACCAACAAGCCAAGGTTCTTGAAACGGATGTTCTTAGCCAACAGTGCATGGGTACCAATCACGATGTCAATCGTCCCAACTGACATGCCACCACGCGTCGCATCCGCATCCTTCTTGGACACGAAGCGACTAAGCTGACGTACTTCGATCGGAAAGCCGCGGAAGCGTTCAGCAAAGGATTTATAATGCTGACGGGCAAGCAAGGTCGTCGGCGCGACAATCGCCACCTGTGCACCTGACATAGCCGCAACAAATGCGGCACGCATCGCAACCTCGGTTTTGCCAAATCCAACATCACCACAAACCAGACGATCCATAGGCGAACCGCTGGTTAAATCATCAACAACATCGCCAATCGCGTTTAGCTGGTCATCCGTTTCAGAATATGGGAACCGTGCGCTAAAGGCGTCCCACATTCCTTCTGGCGGATCCATGACTGGCGCACGGCGCAATGCACGCTCTGCCGCAACACGAATAAGCTTTTCAGCCATCTCGCGAATGCGTTCTTTAAGACGCGATTTCTTAGCTTGCCACGCACCACCACCTAGACGGTCCAAGAACCCTTCATCATGGCCATATTTAGATAGCAATTCGATATTCTCGACTGGCATATACAGCTTGGTTTGCTCAGCATACTCAAGCAGAAGGCATTCATGTGCAGCGCCAGCAGCAGTGACAACTTCCATGCCTTGATAACGGCCAATCCCGTGATCTACGTGAACGATCAAATCACCGGGGCTCAGCGACTGCGTTTCGGTCAAGAAATTCGCCGCACGCTTTCGTTTCTTAGTTGAGCGGATCAGCCTATCGCCCAAAATATCCTGTTCAGAAATCACTGTCAGATTGGGCGTTTCATACCCGTGCTCTAAAGCCCATACCACCAAATGCAAACCACGCTTCCCGACGTGCGATGCGTTTCT
>JABGTH010000241.1 GCA_018647275.1 Paracoccaceae bacterium | reverse complement strand
TACCGCCTTTAATCATCTCACGGGCTTTGATGAACACCTCCCAACCGTCAGAACCATCACCCAGTAGGCCAGAGATACGTTGGGAAAGTTTCATAAGGTGATATCCTGTAAGCGTGGCGTCCGACACAGGGGGACAGAGCGGCGCTATATTGTCAATTGGCTCTGTACGGGGAAAGACAGCGATAGGGGCCAGATTCATAAATCAACATGACCCGCTGATTGTCTTTAATCGAGTTCAAGAACGATCTTACCTATATGTCCTTTTTCGCTAAAAGCACTTTGTGCCTTTGCGATGTCGCGCAGCGGATAGGTCTCAGCGACCAGAGGCGCAATTTCTTTGCACTCGATCCGCTTTACAAGATTCTTGAACACTTGTGGCTCAAGGATCGTGCAGCCAAAAAAGCTGAGGTCTTTGAGGTAGAGGGTGCGTACATCCAGTTCAACCATCGGACCAGCGATTGCACCAGCTACAGCGTACCGCCCATGAGGGCGCAATACATCAAGCAATGCGGGCCACTGGGGGCCAGCGACCAAGTCAATGACGACATCAACGCTATTTGCTCCGATAGCAGCAATTAGTTCATCACCTCGATCAAGGGTTTTCAGTGCACCCAATTCTAAGAGGGCCTTTGCCTTGGAAGCGCTGGTAACTGCAATCACCTTTGCACCCCGTGCTTGCGCCAACTGAATAGTTGCGGATCCGACACCACCCGATGCGCCCGTTACCAATACTGTCTCACCCTCGCGCAGGTTGGCACGCGTCAGCATATTTTCGGCTGTAGAGTACGAACAAGGGAAGGATGCCAATTCAGTGTCGGTCAGTTCGCAATCGATTGCGTGCGCGTATTGGTTAGCAATTCGAGTATACTGAGCAAAGCCACCGTCACACTCAGACCCGAAGTACCAAGGCGTCTCTAGCGTTTTGCCATTCACCTCACGGAGGCATGGTTCGATCAATATGCGTTCGCCAATGCGGGCAGGATCAACTGCGGTGCCTACAGCAACAATTTCGCCGCAAACATCTGCGCCTTGAATGCGCGGGAATGTAAGGGGGGAGCCGGTCCATGCTGCATCATCAGGAGATGAATCACCCTTTGAATACCACCCATTGCGCGTATTAATGTCCGTGTTGTTGACCCCCGCGGCTTTGACCCTGACGATTACATCGTTTTCCGAGGGAGCAGGTACAGTCAGGTCATCGCGCCATTCAAGCATTTCGGGACCACCGATGCCAATAAGAGCAACGCCAGACATTTTTTCGGGTAAAGCCATCTCAATCTCCAAAATCTTGAAAACGGACACTCTTGGAATACCTCAGGACTGTCAATCTGAACGCGAAGCGATCTTGCTGCATTCGCCCCAACTACACTACAGCCATGGGCGGTTTAACAGATGTAGACCTTCCCAAATACTTGACCTAGCGCCCCTTCAAAGGCTAATAATCTGTCATGACACAACGCTCATTCATTATTATTTGCTGCATTACCTGCTGAACCATTCCAGCGGGGCTTTCTGTCATTTCATCTTCAGACTAGAATTGTTAAGCCCGCGCTGACTTGCGTAAGGACGTACACCATGACTGACATTTATTTATACAACACAAAGACACGGACCAAAGGGCAGCAGTTCACGCCCATTGATGACAAAAACGTGCGGATGTATGTTTGTGGGCCCACGGTATATGACCGCGCGCACCTAGGGAACGCGCGTCCTGTGATTGTGTTTGATGTGCTCAACCGATTGCTGCGTCATGTGTATGGGGACAAACACGTCACCTACGTGCGCAACTTCACGGATGTGGATGACAAGATCAACGCACGCGCAGCTGAAAGCGATCGTAGCATTGGCGATATCACGGATGAGACGATCCACTGGTTCCTAGATGACATGGGGGCAGTTGGGGCGATCGAACCTGACCACATGCCACGTGCCACCGAGTATATCGCGCCTATGGTTGCTATGATCGAAGACCTGATTGCGAAGGGACACGCCTATGCGGCTGAGGGGCACGTGTTGTTCTCTGTCTCTAGTTACGCAGAGTACGGATCACTCTCTGGCCGTTCCGTAGATGATATGATTGCGGGGGCACGTGTAGAGATAGCCCCGTATAAACGAGATCCAATGGATTTCGTCCTATGGAAGCCCTCAGGCGCAGATATCCCCGGTTGGGATAGCCCATGGGGCCGTGGACGTCCGGGCTGGCACATTGAATGCTCTGCCATGGCGCATGACCTTCTTGGCGCACAGTTTGATATTCACGGAGGGGGGAATGACCTCACCTTCCCACACCATGAGAACGAGATCGCACAGTCAAAATGCGCAGGGCACGATTTCGCGAAAGTATGGCTACACAATGAGATGCTACAGGTAGAGGGCAAGAAGATGTCCAAGAGCCTAGGCAACTTCTTTACGGTCCGTGATCTATTGAATCAGGGGGTATCGGGAGAGGTCATTCGCCTTGTGATGCTATCCACGCATTACCGCAAACCTATGGACTGGACAGAGACCAAGCGTAAGCAAGCAGAGAAGACACTTATTGATTGGATGTCTGTTCTGCAAAAGCACGGGTACTCCGCCAAGACAGTAGAGATACTAAAGGCTGCTGGGGACTGGAAAGCGGATGCTGAACTAATGGGTGTTCTAGGCAATGATCTGAACACACCGGGCGCACTGGCACGATTGCATGTTCTGTCTAAGGGCCGCACCGCCGAAGCCCTTGCAACGTTTGCGCATGGGCTAGAGATCTTGGGCCTTGTGTCTGATTGGAGCGCGGTTGAAGCCTCTGCCTTTGAAGGGGAAGATCTGGCCGATTGGATTGCCCCTGTGATTGATCGTCTGTTGATTGAGCGCAGCACGGCACGTGCTGATAAAAACTGGGGCGAAGCGGATCGTCTGCGTGATTTGCTTAATGCCGCTGGTGTCTAAGTGACAGATATTGCGGGTGAAGCCAGCTGGGCCTAAGGTCCAGACTTTGACCCAAGCGTGTTGGAGGCTCTCAAATGAACAAAGAACGCCTATACCTTTTCGACACCACTTTACGCGATGGGCAGC
>JABGTH010000058.1 GCA_018647275.1 Paracoccaceae bacterium | reverse complement strand
TGTGCCGAAGTTGGAATGGCCCGAGGCAGTGCAGATCTACCGCTCAGACATGTTGAAACACCAAGCTGTTGCCAGAGTACTTGCTACGTATCGGCCTGCGATGCTTCATTACATGCGAGAAAAAGGCGCGCATTCGTCGGAGAGACTTGGGCCGCAGTGACAGGCGGTCAAAAGGAGACATCCGTAGATTAATGGTAATGCTGCGGTCGCATTCCGTATTGCTTCCGTTCGCGCCACTCGCTGCGCTGTCGATGACCCCGATGACCGAGTTGCAGTCATTTGTTACTTGCGTAAAGTCACATGCTAAAAAGTTCCCGCTGCTGATCTAGCCTTTCTTCGCCAAATTTCCCAGAGTCCATCAATCTATATAGACTATTTGGCAAAGGAGACTGGTGATGTACCAACCCACAGACGTCGTAACCACGATTGATGATGTGTACCGGGATATGCGTCGTCCCTATGTTAGCCAAACGTCAAAATTCATCGATAGAGTTGATCAACACATCCGTGCTTGGATTGAACAGAGCACTTTCCTCACCATGGCAACGGTTGATGCGAGCGGAAATATGGATGTATCGCCTAAGGGTGATCCCGCAGGCTTTGTGACAATTCTGGATGACAAAACACTCGCCATCCCCGACCGTCCTGGTAACCATCGATATGACGGATTTCAGAACATCATGGAAACAGGCCGCATCGGATTGGTATTTCTTGTGCCCCATCGCAGCGAAGTTGTGCGCGTGAACGGGCGCGCGCAGGTCATACGAGACTTGTCTGTACGTGAGGCTTGCGCGATGAATGGGCGTATACCGGATTTCGCCATTCTGACCCGTGTTGAAGAGGCATTTTATCACTGCGGGAAGTCGATCATCCGTTCAAAGCTATGGCAGCCTGAGAATTATTCAAAACCAGATAACCTGCCCACATACGCAGAAGCTTTAATCGCGCATGGAAAACTTGAAGTTAATTACGAAGAAATGAACGCTCATTTGCGCAATAATGAAGAAAATCGATTGTACGACGAGTGAATAGACCTGCCCATTCTCATATGATCTGACTTGCTGCGGTTCGGATCATCGAAGCAGCCATTCGCTGCGGCTGCGAAGCCGAGTGATCGGCGAATTCACACACTGCGGGCTGAGCTGCCATCTAATCTCAATTTGCAAAGGCACGCTTGGGGCGCTGACTGGGCTTGCAATAATGAAAATAGTTAGCCGACCACTTTCTTATCATAAGTTACCCGCGCGGCATCAATTTTTCCTAAATTGTCCAACGCCCAATTACCCAAAACACTGACGGGTTCTCGAAACGATTGTCCCAATTCAGTCAGGTTGTATTCAACCTTTGGCGGGATCGTTGGGTAATAGGTTCGGTTCACAAGGCCATCGCGTTCCAGTTCTTTCAGCGTTAAACTGAGCATACGTTGCGAGATGCCAAGGTTGCGTTTGAGTTCATTGAACCGCAGCGTCCCGTATTGCGCGAGCGAGATCACAACGAGCACGCTCCAGCGATCACCCACGCGCGACAGGACTTCATTGATGCGATGGCAATCCGGGCAGCGATCATCGTCCAGCATGGTGGTTCCCTTTTTGTAACCGGGGCTCAAACATGTGCCTTCTTGTGGCGCATTCCAGTGTTCATTAGGTAGTCAGTCACAAATGTATACTGAAAAATACGGGTTCTGACAATAGGATGAAAACCATGACAGCCAAGCCACTCGATGACCTTCTGAATTGGCGTTATGCCACCAAGAAGATGGACCCATCAAAAACCGTCCCTCAGGAAAAGGTTGATGCCATCATTGAGGCAATTCGCATGTCTCCGACATCCAGCGGCACACAGCCGTTTGAAGTGTTTGTGGTGACCAACCCAGACGTCCGCAGCAAAATTGCCGAAGCGGCTGGTGGACAAGCGCAGATCACCGACGGCTCACATACGCTAGTTTTCGCAGCTTGGGACAATTACACGGCTGAGCGCATTGACGAAGTCGTCGGTTTGAACGTTGCAGCGCGTGGTGATCTACCAATGCTGCGTGCGTATTACGATAATCTAAAGTCCAGCTACGTTCCCCGCGACGCCGAAGTGAACTACGCCCACGCAGCTCGCCAAGCCTATATCGCACTGGGTATCGCGCTTGTCGCCGCTGCCGAGCAAGAAGTCGACAGCACCCCAATGGAAGGCTTTAGCTCCGAGGTCGTCGATACAATTCTGGGCTTGAAAGAGCGTGGTTTGCGCTCCGTGGTTCTTATGCCACTTGGGTATCGTGACGAGGCCGGCGATTGGTTGCTACCGATGAGCAAAGTACGCAAATCCCGCGATACGATCGTTATAGAGGTCAACTAACATGGGTCTTCTACGTAAAATGCTGCGCGCACAGCCGACACCGACAGCAGACGGTGCGTTCAGCCCGTCTCGTTTGGCGATCAAACTGGGCACTTCATCTACCACAGATTATGACGGCGGCGCGTATCCCACCACTTATACAGGCAGCAAAAATCGTGTACTGATGGTCTGTACTGAGCAACGCAATATGACGATGGCCAATGGCAAGAAATTCTCGACGGGGAACCACCCTGTTGAGATGGGTCTGCCGATGTTGCATCTGATGAATGCAGGTTTTGAGATCGATATCGTCACGCCGACTGGTGCGCCGGTTGCGATTGAAATGTGGGCGATGCCCTCAGACGACGCGGATATCCAAAAGCTGTACCGTGATTTTGAAGGTGCGTTTAAGAACCCCGGCAGCCTTGAGGACTTCGTTTCAAACAGCTTGACAGATGACGGACCCTACGCGGCAGTCTTCATCCCCGGTGGTCACGGTGCGATGCTCGGCTTGCCCGATAATGCTGACCTCGGCGAAGTGCTTCATTGGGCGCATAATACAAGCCTGCATACCCTCGCACTTTGCCACGGCCCTGCCGCGTTGCTAGCTGCAAAAAGTGACGCAGGTTTCTTATATGATGGCTACAAGATCACTGTGTTTCCAGATTCGGTGGACAAACAAACGCCAATGATTGGCTATCTTCCTGGTCCAATGCCTTGGTGGGTTTGCGAAAAACTGAGCGCGCAGGGCGTGGAAATCATCAACGAAAAAGCTGATAACTCGGCCCATGTTGATCGCCGCCTTGTTACAGGCGCAAGCCCGCAGGCTGCGAATAACTTTGGCAGACTAGCAGCAACGACCTTGCTAAAACGCACCGATGCGAACTCTTAAAATCAAAGGCGCACATCATGAATGAAACAAAATCCCCGCTTCGAATTGATATTGTCTCGGACGTGATGTGCCCTTGGTGCATTATTGGCTATCGCCAACTTGCCACGGCCTTGGAAGCAAGTGACGTCGCACATGAAATCCATTGGCATCCTTTTGAATTGAACCCGAATATGCCAGCTGAAGGGCAAGATGTCGGCGAACATTTGGCCGAGAAATATGGAACGACACCTGAACAATCGGTGGCAAATCGTGCGAATATGACCGCAAGAGGAAAAGAGCTAGGGTTCGACTTCAACTTTGTTGAAGGCTTTCGCATGCACAACACCTTCAACACGCATCAATTGTTGCATTGGGCCGGTGAACTGGGTCGCAAGCACGACCTAAAGCAAGCGCTGTTCACTGAGCACTTCACCCACGGACGGAATCTGTCTGATGACACCGTGTTGGTCGAAATTGCGGGCGAGATCGGGCTGGATCGCGAAGAAGCCAAAGCAGTTTTAGCAGATCAACGGTTTGCAAATTCCGTGCGTCAAGAACAGCAATTCTGGACCGGTCAAGGTATCAGCGGTGTGCCCGCTGTCGTTTTTGATCGGAAGCATTTGGTGACCGGGGCGCAGGGCGTCGATAACTTCAAAAGCATCCTTGCGCAGTTCACCACCTAATTGGTCCTTGCGCCAGCCCTCTTGCCCATAGCAAGCACTCCCAATGCTGATCTTAGAACGCTTGCAATGGTGTCGTTGGCAGCACCTTCGCGTTGCATCCGCATCGCTCCGCCGTGCTGTATGTCAATAAATAACGCTGCAATATCAGTGGGGATATCCGCGAATTCACCGCGCGATTTTGAACGCATTACCCATGCTTCATAAGTGTCGAGAAGGTTGCGGCGCGCCTCTTGCAGTTTATTGCAGGTCGATGGGCCTAGTTGCTGAGCGTGCGCACGCATCATTACAAACAAGCACCCCTGTGGTATGTTAAGTTCCGTGCGATCTTGGGTCATGAAATCGATCAACGCATTGATGGTGACCGTGGTCGACTGATCTTTCTCAAGAATGTCGATCAACGGTTGAATTGCAAGTCTGTGGTAGGTTTCCAGAACGCTCGCCTTTAGCCCGTCATCATTGCCAAACTCACGATACACACCCGGTTTGGACGTTCCGGTTAAGCCACAAATGTCGCTGATAGAGACAACCGTTGGCCCCTTTGACCAGTATTGCATCAAAGCGACTTGCACGACCTGATCTCGATCCAATGTCTTGGGCCGACCTCGTTTTGGTGTGGTTTTTTCATTCATTAACGTACTCATAAGTATTTTATGATTGACTATAGGTTTTCGTACCTCTAGTTACATTAATCATAACGACAATGCCAACCCTGAAGGAAACACCATGCCAAAAGATCCCATTGGGGTGCTCGGTCGAACAAATGCGGCTAGCTTGATGATGATTACGCCAGAATTTTACAAGTTGCGTTCAAAGCGCAGTAAGGGTGCAGGCAAGATCAATCATGATCTTGCGAATTTCACGATGAAGCCCGAATTTATGGAGTTGGATGGTCTCAAAATCCGCTATGCGACGGGCGGTAAAGGAAATGGGCCAACCGTTCTCTTCCTGAGCCCGCTCCCGCAAAGCATCCTGTGTTTCGATGCGACGTGGGCCACACTTTCAGCTTCGTCAAATTTGGTAGCGTTGGACTTGCCTGGGTTCGGGCAAAGTGAGGGCGATATCAATTATATGACTTTTGCAGCACAAAGTGCCTTTTTGCAAAAGTTCATCGCTGAACTGGGACTGACTGACGTTCACATTGTGGCACCCGATGTTGGGATGCCCGTTGCGCTTCATTATGTTTTGCACCGAGACCACAAAGCTAAGAGTATCATGATTGGTGCCGGTCCAAGCGTGCAGCCGTCAGCAGATGGTAGCCTCGTTCGAAAGATGATCGGCTCGGCATTTTGGCGCTTTGTTTTCACAATGACCGGCGCGCCTGCCTTTATCGGGGGCGCAAACCAGTTGGGGTATTTGAGCTATAGCCCTTCTTCCGCTGAGGTCACCGACT
>JABGTH010000050.1 GCA_018647275.1 Paracoccaceae bacterium | reverse complement strand
CCGTTTCACCATGGAAGCCAAGCGTCAGCTTGATGTTCTGGACCGCCAACTGGCAGTGACCCCGTGGATTGCTGGCGACGAATACACCATCGCCGATATCGCAATCTGGTCATGGTACGGTCAGCTTGTTTTGGGCAACCTCTATTCAGCCGCTGAATTCCTGGATGTTGCGTCTTACACAAACGTTATGGCGTGGGCTGAAAAGATCAACGCGCGTCCAGCCGTTCAACGGGGTCGCATGGTAAACCGTCCGTTTGGTGAACCATCAGAGCAACTGCATGAACGTCACGATGCGTCAGATTTTGACACCCAAACTCAAGACAAAATTGGAAAAAATTCCTGAAAAATAGGGGGTTCACGCCCCCTATCCCCTCCGCCCGACCTGACGACAGATCAAGATAACGGGCAACAACCCTATTGCTACAATGACCAAGCTGGGCACCGCTGCGCCCTCCAGCCGTTCATCGGATGCGAGGCGATACGCCTGTACCGCCAAAGTGTCATAGTTGAACGGTCGCATGATTAGGGTCGCAGGGAGTTCTTTCATCACATCCACGAATACGATCAATAATGCAGTCAGAAGGCTGGGTGTGAGGATCGGCAAATGCACACGGCGCAATGTGCCCCAAGGGGTCTGACCCAAGGATCGGCTGGCGGCGTCCATGTTGGCGTGAACCAATGCTTGTCCCCCCTCATAAGCTCCAAGGGCCGCAGCAGAGAACCGGACAAGATAGGCAATGATCAGCAACCAGATGGAACCCGTCACCAGTAGTCCAGTTGAGATATCAAACGTACTGCGCATCCAAGCATCCAACGCGTTGTCAAAGGCAGCAAAGGGCACCAACAGGCCGACAGCAACAACACCGCCAGGCACTGCGTAACCAAGACGCGCTATGTAAGCTGTGGCGCTGGAAAACCGCCCTGGTTGCATACGTTGAAAAAAGCCAACTGTGACAGCCGCGCAAACGGTAACAACCGCTGCAATGCCCGCAAAGGTGAGCGAGTTTTGAATGAACGCTATGTAGCGACTGCTTAGCAAATCTTGTTCTGATCCCAGCCCCATGTTGAATAAAACAACAACTGGCAACACACACCCCAACAGCACAGGAATAGAACACAACGCAAAGGCCGCGAAGGCATGAACGCCGTGTAGCTGAAGCTGCGTCTTTTCCTGACCACCGCGTGCGGCATCTGAATATTTAGCCCTTCCCCGTTGGATGCGTTCCAACATTGCAAGCAGCAGTGCAAAACTGAGCAAACAAAGCGCAAGTTGTGCTGCGCCACCACGATCAGCCAAGGTGAACCAGCTTGTGTAAATACCTGTCGCGAATGTCTGAACGCCAAAATACGCAACCGTTCCAAAGTCAGCGATCGTTTCCATAACGGCCAACAGAACACCTCCCGCAATGGCAGGGCGTGCCAAAGGCAAACTCACACGAAAAAATGCAGACCACGCACTGCTGCCAAGGGCACGAGCAGCAAGGAATGTTGTTCCACTTTGCTGCAGGAACGAAGCGCGCGCAAGCAAGTAGACATAAGGATATAAAACTAGCACCAGCATGAAGGCAGCACCACCAAGGGAACGCACCTCAGGGAACCAATAATCACGCGGTCCCCACCCCATCACATCGCGCAGGGTCGATTGTACGATCCCTGGATGATCCAGTATGTAAGTATAAGCGTAAGCCAAGACATAGGACGGAAATGCGAGTGGCAGAACCAACGCGATTTCAAACAATCGCACGCCGGGAAAGCGGGTCATCGTCACCAACCATGCAGCACCCACGCCAAGGCAAAGCGTCCCAATTGAAACCAGCACAACCAGCAATGCTGTGTTACCAACGTAGCGCGGCAAAACAGAGCTTAACAACTGCGATACCGTTCCCGTACCGCCAATGAACGCCGCTATGGCTACCGCGATCATCGGCAACAGGCAGATCGCCGCAACCAGTACGGCAACAGCGGACAGCCCAAGTGGCGCATGGCGCGCGCGCTTTTTTAATGCGGGGGTATATGCGGTGTGATCAGTCATTAAGGTCTATTACGATTAATTCACTCAGGAAATCCAGTGCGACATATCACTCGTAGGTGCGCTGGTCCTCGATTACCAATCCATCACGCGGCAAAGTGCCAAGATCGCAGACCACAACCTTGCCCTTCATCTTCATCGTATCGACGACGCTGGCGGCATATGCATCAGCGTCACCGCCATCGCATTCCACCTGAACCGTCAGGATGTCTTGTTCGCTTTCACGTGATGCAATTACGCGCGCGCGGTCCACTTCCTCATGGCGTGAAACAAAGGCAGCAACCTGTTCGGGGCGTACAAACATACCCTTAATTTTGGTCGTTTGATCAGCGCGGCCCATCCAACCTTTGATCCGAGTGTTCGTGCGGCCGCATGGTGATTGCCCTGCCATAACAGCGCTCATGTCACCGGTGGCAAAACGGATCAGCGGATAGTCTGGGTTCAATGAGGTCACAAGAACCTCACCAATTTCACCAGGCAAAACAGGTGTGCCGGTGCCAGGAATGACAATCTCAACGATGATTTTCTCGTCTAAAATCATACCTTCCATCGCAGCACTTTCATACGCGATATTTCCAACATCGGCTGTTGCGTACGACTGCAAACATGCAATGCCACGGTCCGCATATTCCTGACGCAAGGACGGGAACAACGCACCACCACCAACAGCCGCTTTGGTAAAACCAAGGGTTATACCCATTTGATCGGCTTTGTCCAAAATGACCTTCAGATAATCAGGTGTTCCAGCATAAGCCGTTGTGCCAATATCACGGGCCGCTGTCACTTGAAGTTCGGTCTGCCCAGTGCCCGCTGGCAGAACAGTCGCCCCAACAGCCCGTGCACCTGATTCAAAAATCATACCCGCAGGCGTTAGGTGATACCCAAAACAGTTCTGCACAATATCGTCTTTGCCAAATCCCGCAGCATGCAGAAAACGACCCATGCGCCACCAATCGTGGGTGATGCCACCCGGTTCATAAATCGGACCAGGAGATTGGAAAATATGCGCGACGTTAGAGACGGGCATGCCACCAAAGGGCGGCTTTTCAGACTGCCAATTTGCCAGATCAGATTTGCGCAAAACCGGCAGCGCAGCCAATCCTGTCAGATCCAGCAGTTTGTCAGCATCTGACACCGATGTCCCCCCATGGCCTGCGATACGCGCCAGCTGACCGTTCAGCGCGACCAACTGATCGGCCTCGCGCTGGTCGGCGCTGCGTGTTTCTAGTTCGTCGTAAAATGTGGTCATCAAAATCGTATCCAATTGGGAGTTCGAAGGGCGTGGTGTATCAGCTCAACCAACGCTTACGACGGCGGTACGACCGCACATCACGGAACGATTTGCGTCCGTCATCAGACATGCCTAAATAGAATTCCTTTACATCTGGGTTCTCGCGCAATTCAGCAGCAGGACCATCCATAACAACGCGACCAGATTCCAAAATGTAGCCATAGTGGGCAAAGCGTAAAGCGACGTTGGTGTTCTGCTCAGCCAATAAGAACGACACGCCTTCGCTTTCGTTAATAGACTTCACGATACCGAAAATTTGTTCCACCAACTGTGGGGCAAGACCCATGGATGGTTCGTCCAAAAGGATCGTTTCAGGGCGGGACATCAAAGCGCGGCCAATCGCACACATTTGTTGCTCACCGCCCGAAGTATAGCCCGCTTGGGATTTGCGCCGTTCGCGCAGACGCGGGAAATAGTTGTACACCATCTCAAGGTCAGCCGCGATCGCGCCCTTACCATCCTTCCGCGTATACGCCCCCGTCAGCAAGTTTTCTTCGATCGTAAGGTGTTCAAAACAGTGACGACCTTCCATCACCTGAACCACACCACGTTTAACCATGTCGGCGGGATCGGTTTCATGAACATCCTCACCACGATATTTGACGGAGCCTTTGGTCACTTCACCACGCTCTGACGCCAAAAGGTTTGAGATTGCTTTTAGTGTGGTTGTCTTGCCCGCACCGTTGCCGCCCAACAATGCCGTAATACCACCCTTGGGAACCGATAGGCTGACGCCCTTCAGTACAAGGATCACACTATTATAGATCACTTCGATGTTGTTGACCTCTAGTAGGGTCTCAGTGTCTTGTCCGCTGTCCAACATAAGGTTCACTTCATTGTTGCAAAAATTCTGGGGGAACTGGCGGCACCAAAAGCGCCGCCAGAATAGTCAGCTTACTTACAGCTAGATGCGATGTTGTTTTCTGCCGCATAGGCTGCAGAATCTGCATCGATCAATGGCTGAATGACATCCATGTCAGATGGTGCGAATTCGTTGATCAAAGACCACGTTTTCGCAGATGCGTCCCACTGTGTCATGCCGATCAGGCCTGGACCACCGTGGTTTTCGCAGGACACGTTGAACTCTGGGCCAAAGCCTGGAAGGCCTAGGGCCGTCATTTTAGCTTCAGTGATTTCCAACGCTTCCATACCGTCACGCATCATCGCCGGAGTGATGTCGCCTGTGCCGTGGATTTCTTGTGCTGTTTTCGCAGCTTCTGCTGCCAACATAGCCGCATACAAACCGCGGTTATAAAGAACCGTACCGATTTGATCGCCAGCACCAGCCGCATTGCCTGCGTCTACAACGTACTTCTGAATGTCTGCAAAGACAGGGAAGTCATTGCCAACACCGTGGAACGTCAAAGCTTTGTAGCCGTCAGCTGCATCACCTGCAGGGAGAACGTCGTTTTCAGAACCTGACCACCAGATACCGATGAAATCTTCCATTGGGTAACGGATGTTAGCAGCTTCTTGAACCGCAACTTGGTTCATAACGCCCCAGCCATACATGATGACATTGTCAGGCTTTTCACGACGAATTTGTAGCCACTGTGATTTCTGCTCTTGGCCCGGGTGGTCAACTGGCAACAATGTCAGTTCAAAACCGTGCTTTTTAGCCAGCTCTTCCAACGTGCGGATAGGCTCTTTGCCATATGCAGAGTTGTGATACACAAGCGCGATTTTCTTACCCGCGATATCGCCTTGAGACATCAGATAGTTGATCGCACCAGACGCACCGTTCCAGTAGTTTGCTGGGTAGTTGAAGACGTTTGAGAAGACATCGCCATTCGCAGCAGACGTACGGCCGTAACCCATTGAGTGGATTGGAATGCCATCGGCCGTTGCTTTTGGGATCAACTGGTACGTAATACCTGTGGAAAGCGGTTGATATACAAGCGCGCCTTGGCCCTTTGTAGACTCATAACACTCAACCCCTTTTTCGGTGTTATAGCCTGTTTCACACTCAAGCACGTTGGTCATAACGCCGCCAATACCGCCATCACGAGCGTTCAGCAGGTTCATATAGTCTGCATAGCCATCAGCAAACGGGATACCCCCCGCAGCATATGGACCCGTGCGATAGCTTAGTGATGGGAACACAAGGTCCGCCATAACTGGGCTTGCTGCCATTACGGCGGCGACTGCCATTGTTCCTAGTTTCATTTTCATCGATTTTTCCTCCCTGGATTTTTCGATATGTGCTGGCGTTGACCAGCGTTCGTTGAGCAGGATTTTTCCCGCCATTATTGGTAGCCACCCCACTAATGTGGGAAGGGCCACAATCTCAATTTCTCTTTGGCAACACGCCAAAGCTGCGCCAGACCATGCGGTTCTGCGATCAAGAAAATCACGATCAACGCACCGACGATCACCAACTGCAAGTGGGCAACGATGTCTGTTGGCCAACCCAACCAATCCACGCCAACCAATTTCAGAACAACCGGCAAGACCACCAAAAACGCAGCACCCGCAAAGGATCCAAAGATCGATCCAAGACCGCCAATGATGATCATAAACAAAACAGTGAATGATTTGGTGATTCCAAAGGCCTCGCCCACTTCAACCGCGCCCAAATACACTGCAAAGAACAACGCACCTGAAATACCGATAAAGAACGAACTAACAGCAAACGCGCTTAGCTTTGCCATCAACGGGTTCACGCCGATGATTTCCGCCGCAATATCCATATCGCGAATGGCCATCCATTTACGACCAAAAGCACCGCGCGTAAGGTTACGAGCAATAACCGCGCTGAAGATAACAAAGGCCAGACAGAACAAATAGGTCGCCCATGCTTCTGTATTTGGACCTGTAATTTCAATCCCAAAAACCGTGCGCTCAGGAGCCGAAATTTGGCCCGATGCCGAGTAGTTATAAAACCACGGCACACGGTTGAACAACCAAACAAGGAAGAACTGTGCCGCCAAGGTGGCCACCGCCAAATAGAAACCTTTAATCCGCAAACTCGGCAGACCAAACAAGACGCCAACACCGGCGGTGATAAGACCCGCAATTAGGACATGGATTAACATGCTAACTTCTGGAAAGGCCGTCATCAGCTTGTAACAGGCATATGCCCCCACAGCCATGAAACCACCTGTGCCCAAAGAAACCTGTCCACAATAGCCAACCAGAATGTTCAGACCGATTGCAGCGATCGCATAGATCAAGAACGGTAGAAAAATTGAATTCACCCAGTAGTCATTGATTGTGAATGGGATCACGAAGATTGCGACAAACAGGACCAAATAGTAACGATAGCGATCAAACCGGATCGGAAAAGTTTGGCTGTCTTCGGGATAAGATGTGCTGAAATCGCCAGCTTCACGATAAAACATTAGTGTGCTCCCCAAACCGCGACACGCGATCCGTTTTCATTAATTTTCAACGCGGCGTTAACCAGCAATTCACTTTTCAGCGCTTTGCCACATTCTGCCCTATCTCCGATGCGACACATTCCGTGAGAAAACGGAGTGGGATCCATGTCGATAATATTCAACGATTTTCCGCTGCTTGAGGCCGAACGCGTTAGTGGCGCTTTGTCCCAAGCTGAGTTCGCCAAACAGAAGTCCGCAGCCTTGGACAGCGTTCCAGACACATTGAAAACTGATTTCACAGTGGTTGAACGATCCGCACCAAGGTCAGATACCTTGTGAGATACGTTGTTGTTGTGGTTGG
>JABGTH010000294.1 GCA_018647275.1 Paracoccaceae bacterium | reverse complement strand
TAATACGTAAGCCCGCAAGTTTTGGCATAACCCGTAAATCAGTAAACGAGACACATCATGACTCAACCCCAACCGCTACTACCTCAAGGGCAACCGCCCGTTTCAGCCCAACAATCGTCACCTCGACCGATCATCACAGACTATGCCAGCTTATAGGCGACTAAACCTTCGTGACAGTCTCATTGTACTTCGATAGATTTTGCGCATGGCTTCGCCAATTTCATCATTCCGCAACCTTGGGCCCGCTTATGAAGATAGTCGGGCCAAAATAGGGATTAATTCCGCTGAAGAACTGCGTAAACACGGGGCTGATGAAACTTATCGCCATTTACTTCAGGCTGGCACCAAGCCTCATTTTATTGGCTATTACGTGCTGGTTATGGCTCTACAAGGTCGGCCATAGAACGATTATGAAGGCGATGAAAAGAAAAAATTAAGGATTATCTTTGATCAGCTCAAAGCAGACGCCTTTGATGAGGGACACAATGCCTTTGAGCAAATGATGCACCAAACTAGTGTACGCTCGAAAGGATCATAAAGAAAAGGGCCAGCAAAATGCCAGCCCTTCAAAATCAATTCCGTTTCAAGTGGTGGCTTAGCCTACCAACTCCAGACCAGAGAAGAAGAATGCGATTTCTTCAGCAGCGGTTTCAGGTGCGTCTGAACCGTGTACTGAGTTCTCGCCAACGCTTAGTGCGAACTCAGCGCGGATTGTGCCGGCTGCTGCGTCTGCTGGGTTTGTTGCGCCCATAACTTCGCGGTTTTTCGCAATTGCGCCTTCGCCTTCAAGAACCTGAACAACAACTGGCTCAGAAATCATGAATTCGCAAAGTTCGCCAAAGAAAGGACGCTCAGAGTGAACACCGTAAAATGCTTGGGCTTGTGCCAGAGTCATTTGAATACGCTTGGAGGCGACAACGCGCAGACCAGCATCTTCGAATTTGGCAACGATTTTGCCTGTAAGGTTGCGTTTTGTTGCATCTGGTTTGATGATTGAAAAAGTACGCTCTAGCGCCATGGGTTTGCTCCTAAACATGGGCGGGCATGTGCCAACCCCATCAATATTGGGGGGCGCCTAACATGGCTTCGCGGCCAAGAAAAGGCTCTTGTGCGTCAGATGGCTGCAAATAGCACATATAGAGGCCTCAGACCCGATTGACGCCATGACGATGTTCAGTCACACCGCGTCCATGTTGACTATATCAGATATTTCGTATTCCGTCGAAGGCCGTCCGCTTCTAGCTGGTGCCAATGCTGTAATTCCAGATGGCCACAAAGTGGGCCTGATCGGTGCCAATGGTGCGGGTAAAACCACATTGTTCAAGCTGATCCGCGGTGAATTGGGGTTGGACGGTGGCTCAATCTCATTGCCGACGAAGGCAAAAATTGGTGGCGTCGCACAAGAAGTGCCTGCCAATGAGGTTTCGCTAATCGATACTGTTTTAGCTGCCGATACCGAACGCGCTTCATTGATGGCTGAGGAAACTGAAGATCCGTCGCGGATCGCAGAAATCCAAACTCGTTTGGTAGATATTAATGCATGGTCTGCGGAAGCGCGCGCCTCGACTATCCTTAAAGGTCTAGGCTTTGACGACGCAGAACAACGCCAGCCCTGCTCCGCATTTTCTGGTGGCTGGCGCATGCGTGTGGCATTGGCCGCAGTTCTATTTGCGCAGCCAGATCTGTTGCTATTAGATGAACCGACCAACTACCTTGACCTTGAAGGTGCCCTTTGGCTTGAAGCATATCTTGCCAAGTACCCCAACACCGTCATCATAATCAGCCACGACCGTGGCCTGCTTAACCGCGCAGTAGAGGGAATATTGCACCTCGAAGAACGTGTTCTGACGTTTTATTCTGGCCCCTACGATCAATTCGCTCGCCAACGCGCTGAACGCCGCGCCGTTCAAGCTGCGATGGCTAAGAAACAGCAGGCTCGTAAAGAACATATGCAGTCTTTCGTGGATCGTTTTAAAGCGAAGGCTTCAAAAGCAAAACAGGCGCAGTCTCGTCTGAAAATGATCGAAAAGATGGATATGATCGCAGCCCCTGAAGAAGCAGCAAAGCGCGTATTTACCTTCCCAGAGCCCGAAGAAATGGCACCGCCGATCATTGCGATCGAAGGCGGCACCACAGGCTACGGTGATACTGTCGTTCTAAACAAACTGAACTTGCGCATTGACCAAGACGACCGCATCGCCTTGCTCGGCAAAAACGGTCAGGGCAAATCAACGCTGTCCAAACTGTTGTCGGACCGCCTGCCCCTCATGGCTGGTAAAATGATCCGTTCGAATAAACTGCGCATTGGCTATTTTGCACAGCACCAAGTGGATGAGTTGATCATTGACGAAACACCTTTGCAGCACCTGCAAACCGCCCGTCCGGGTGTATTGCAGACCAAGTTGCGCGCGAATTTGGCTGGCTTTGGCCTTGGCCCTGATCAAGCTGAAACAGCCGTCGGGCGTCTTTCAGGCGGCCAAAAGGCGCGTTTGTCGCTTCTGCTCGCGACCTTGGACGCGCCGCATATGTTGATCCTCGATGAACCTACCAACCACCTTGATATCGAAAGCCGTGAAGCTCTCGTTGAAGCGTTAACTGCCTATAGTGGTGCTGTCATTCTCGTCAGTCACGACATGCACCTGCTTTCTATGGTTGCGGATCGCCTTTGGTTGGTCTCTGACGGCACAGTCAAACCATATGATGATGACTTAGAAAGCTACCGCAAGCTACTGCTTACAAACGACAAAACATCCAAACCAAAAAGTGCTGTACCTGTCGTAAAGCCAAAGAGGCCTAATCGCGATGCAATTCTTGCATTGCGTGGTGAAGTCCGCAAATCTGAAGCCCGCGTGAACAAGCTGAACGAGATGCGCGACAAACTAGCAAAGAAGCTGGCTGACCCCACTCTTTATGAAGATGACAAACTTGGCGAGATGGAAGTTTGGCAAAAAAAATACGCCGAAGTCATGGGCGCACTGGATCGTGCAGAGGCGCTTTGGATGCAGGACCTCGAAAAGCTTGATACTGCCGAGAACTCGTGATCCTGTAGTTCATCTCACCAAATAAACTCTTGGGTCTGGGGCGAGGCCCCAGCGGGACACATCATGATCGACACTACGTTTTTAATCACGGCCTTTGTTACAATGTTTGTCGTAATCGATCCAATTGGTATGACACCATTGTTCGTTGCCCTGACCCAAGGTCACAATGCAGCCTCGCGCCGTCGCATCGCTTTTCGGTCATGCGGCATTGCGATGCTTTTGCTGTTGCTCTTTACCATAATGGGCGAAGCTGTCCTCGGTTTCATTGGTATCTCGATGCCAGCCTTCCGTGTGGCTGGCGGTATCCTCTTGTTTATTACCGCTCTCGATATGTTGTTTGAACGACGCAGCAAGCGACGTGAAGATCAAGCCGAAGAAGAAGATCCAAACGACGACCCATCCGTTTTCCCTCTTGCAATTCCATTGATTGCTGGTCCGGGGTCGATCGCATCGGTGATCCTCTTAACAGGGCAACGTCCTGGCCTTGAGGGCTTGGCAATGGTCCTGGGAGTAACCGCAGCGGTTCTTCTTTTGGTTATGTTGTTTTTCTTGGCCAGTGGACTGCTCGAACGCGCTATGGGCAAGACAGGGATCACCGTCATTACCCGCCTGCTGGGGATGCTTCTGGCTGCCCTTGCTGTGCAATTTGTACTCGATGGGTTGCGCGATTTTGGTTTCGTCGCATCCACCGTTTGACTGATGACCGGCGACATTATTTCTCAAGTTCTATACCTGAGCATCTTTGGCGTTTTGATTGCTGTTGGACTTTGGGCCCGTAGTCGTAAAAACCTCAGCCAAACGGCCCAACATGCCGCAATTTGGGCTCTAATATTCATTGCGGCTATCGCCGTTTTGGGTTTGTGGAGCGACCTAGAACGTCATCTAGGTGTGTCTTCGGACGATGGGCATAGCAGTGTCACGATCCCAGTAAGCGGCAATGGTCACTATAATTTGCGTCTTTCAATCAACAGCGTATTGGTCGATTTTGTTGTAGACACGGGCGCAACAGACATTGTTCTAAGCCAGTCAGATGCAAAACGCATTGGAATCGATATTGATACTCTCGCCTTCACGGGACGCGCCACAACTGCCAATGGCGTTGTCGAAACCGCGCGGATAACTTTGGACACCATCGAGATCGCAAACATCGTCGATCGCGACGTGAGTGCTGTTGTAAATAAGGGAGAATTGTTTGGTTCCCTTTTGGGAATGGGATACCTGCAACGCTGGGGCCGGATTGAAATTGCAAACGGTATCCTCAGCCTGACGCGCTAAGTCTCGGCTTTCTTTTCCCAACTTCCATCTGCTTGTGACCAATACTGTGCCGTTGCACCAGTATCCTTAAGTGTTTTCCATTGGTGTCGTGCGCGATCTAAAGCTTCAGAATCATTGCCGTCGAAAAGGACACAGACACGCTCCAAAGCCGCAATTTCCTCCGCAGTGATATCAGCCCCATCAACGCACATTACACATTGCGGGTTGTTTGCCGCGTCAACCAAAGTGGTTAGCAATATCGGTTGATCCACGTCCTGTGCGCCGCCTGCCAAGCCATGAG